>NZ_JBWKPZ010000017.1:0-109482 GCF_059418505.1 Citrobacter sp. GW821-FHT07H02
GGCAGACGGAATAAGGCGAATATATCGCGAAGCGACGATTTTCCCGCCGGGAGCCAGGGTTGCAAGGGAGGCGGCGGCGAGCCTCCCTTGCACGTTCACGGGTAGGGTGGTTTCAGAAAAGCAGTAGACATAAGGTGAACGGAACCCTTCGCAAAATCAGCATGTTGTCCGTTCCGGGTAAATGCCACATGGCTTTTTAGTTTGCCAGTGCTGAACTAATCAGCCTTACTCCATCTCCCCTCTTTTTCGTCGTTATCGACCTACCCAAATAAAAAAATCGATCGTCATTTAAGTTACTGCCCCAACCTGCCGTTTTTTCACTAGATGGACAGGTAGCCCGGCCAGCCGGGACCTTCTTCGATATGCGTAATGTCGTATTACGTTTCAGCTAGCACTTTATAAGGAATATTGTCATGGCTATTTCTATTCAAACTAACTACGCCTCCCTGGTGGCTCAGAACTCCCTGGCCAAGTCCACCGAATCCCTGAACACCTCCATGGAGCGTCTGGGTACGGGTTACCGCATCAACAGCGCCAAGGATGACGCCGCAGGCCTGACCATCGCCAACCGCATGAACACCGATATGGTCGGTATGAACGCCGGTATCGGTAACATTGAAAAGACCCAGGACATGCTGCAAACCGCTGACCAGGCGATGGCCGAACTGACCAGCATCACCGACCGTATGACCGAACTGGCAACCCAGGCATCGAACGGCACGAACTCCACCGCCGACCTCGAAGCTATGGACTCCGAGTTCCAGAAACTGGCTGATGAAGCGAACCGTATCGTTACCGACACCCAGTACGCGGGCAACAACCTGTTCGATAAGCTGGCTGCCGGTTCTATCAACGTACAGATTGGCCGTAACGGCTCTGCAGACTCCATCAGCGTTGATGTTTCCACAGAAATTACCGACATGCGTACTGCAATCGGCAGCATGGGTACCATGACCCTGACCGGCAGCGGTAGCGCCCAGGCGGTACTGAGCGGCCTGAGCTCAACCTCCGACACCATCTCGGCTGCCCGTTCTTCCACCGGTGCTTATATCAACTCCCTGGAACACACCAAGAGCAACCTGATGAACGTGGAGATGAACACGGAGGTGGCGAAAGGGCGAATCATGGATGCCGACTTCGCGGAAGAAGGGGCCAACATGTCCAAGCAGATGATGCTGCAGCAGTCCGGCACCATGGTCATGGCCAACGCCAAATCAATGAGCGGCCTGGCCCTGAACCTGATCGGCTAATTATCCGGCTTACCGTCTCACTAAATGGACTGCCCCGGCAGTCCATTTTTTTGTGATGGTCCTGAATGTGCTACGTCTGCATATCGTTAAATGAAAATCGGCACGATTCTTGCTTTTACGATGTTCAGCGCTCACTGAGAGGCATACACACACTATGATCAACCCCTCCTATCTGGCCAGCTACTTCACCGCCCTTGAGCGGGCGCCTTACGATGAGCGCTATCAGGCCCAGATGGCCGATGTGGACGCACAGATCGCCGCCTGGGGAGAAATTGAAACCGCCATTACCAGCGTACAGACGGCAGCGAAAGCGCTCTATGCGGACAACGACGGTTTCAATACCACCAAAGCGTCAGTATTACCGGAGAACTCCGGTGCGACCGTATCAACCGGTGCGGGCGCCATCCCGGGTCACCATGAACTCTATGTCGAGCAGGTCGCCAAGGCGCAGCAGGAGTCGCTCAACTTCGGTACCAGCGGCAATGTGCCCGCCGGCACCCTGACGATTGATGGCACTGATGCCGATGGCAACCCGATAAGTCTGGTCATTGATACCAGCACTCTCAACCCGCCTACGGTCGAGTCACTCTCTAATGCCATCAATGCCCAGGGCGATGATCTGGGGATCTCAGCCTCGGTACTGAAGGACGATACCGGCAACTACAACCTGGTAGTGACCAGTGACGATACCGGCGTTGATAACGGGTTTACCATCAGCTTCTCCGACCCTTCCGTCACCCAGAAAACACTGAGCCAGGCGCAAAACGCCATCGTCTGGTACGGCGGTCAGAATACCGGTATCCGCTACGAGTCCCAGAGCAATACCATCAGCGACATGATCCCCGGTGTCACTATCAACGTCACCCAACCGGGTCAATTGACGATTGATGTCATACCGGACACCGAAGCGATCACCACGGACGTACAAGCCTTTGTCGACAGCTACAACGCGATGCTCGACGTGTTCACCACCCATGTGAACACCCCGGAAGGCGCGCTGTATGCCAACGGCTCGGCACGCGGCATCCAGAACAGTCTCAAGCAGACGTTCTATACCGTCAGCCCGGACGGCATGATGATGGCCAACTACGGCATCACCTCCGATCCCTACACCGGTAAGCTGACGCTGGATACGGAAGAGCTGCAAACCGCGCTCACCGAGAACCCCGAGGACGTAGCCGCCCTGTTCAAAGACGTCGCCACGCAAATCGACGATCTCGTTTACAACTACACCTCCACCAGCGGCACCATCTACAACGCCCAGCAAAGTCTGGATAAAGAAAAAGCCAGCATCCAGTCCGATATGGACGCGCTCGATCGCCGTATGGATAAGGTCTACCAGCAATACCTGAAAGAATTCAGCGAGATGGTCGAGTACATCAACATCATGAACGCCACCTCGGCCATGTTCCAATAACCCGGCAGGAGTCGCCATGTTTGACAATGACAACCCGCTAATCGCCTATCGGCAGAATGCCGGGGCCGCCCGTATCGCCGCCGCCAGCCCACAGCAGCTGGTCGTCATCCTGCTCGATCACCTGCTCGACGAGCTGGATTATATCGAAAACTATATCGCCACCATGCAGCTCAACCGCAAGGGCGACAGCATCAGCAAGTGCCTGGAGATCCTGCATGTTCTGGACGCCAGCCTGGACATCCAGAACGGTGGGAAACTGGCTGAAACCCTGCACCAGCTCTACGACTTCTGCAGTCGCCGCCTTCTGACCGTCAACCTGCGCAATCAGCCAGAGCCTCTGCAAGAGGTACGCCGGGTGATTATTCCGCTCAAGGAAGGTTGGGAAGGTACCACGTGATAGACCGTATCAGAGAGCTGGGCGAGCAGTTGCTCGCCGCCATGGAAGCGAGGGCGGCAAAGCGTGAGTGGAAGGCATTAATTCAGTTGGATGGTCAGCTTGCCGATCTGTTACGCCGTCTCGGGCATCAGCCAGCCCTTAAAAACCAATTGCCAATGACCGAATGGCAGGCCCGTCATCGGCAGATAATCACCCAACTGGAAGCCCGCCAGACATGGCTGGGCGAGCGCCTGCGCGGCGACAGTGAATTGCGGGAAGGCAAACGCACTTATCGTGAAGTTCAGTTGTACGGAGGAGAAAAGCAGTGATTCAACCCACACCAGGTTTGCCCTACGGAAGCCAGGCTTCCCCTGCACCCGGAAGTTTCGTTGCCTTGTCCCAGGCAAGACCAGGGTCCCCTTTCCGCTTTGAGAACAACATGGGTTCCCCTGCGGTGGACGAGCTGATGGTGGAGATCGAACAACTGCGCAAAATCGCAGCGAATGAACCGGACCTGCTGGCCCGTCTGGATGACATGCTGGAAGCACTCCGCGCCCATGATCAGGGGAACAAAGATGCGCCCGCCAGGCTGATGGAAACGGTAAGCCAGATGTGGCAGCGCCCTCCTCAGGACCCCGCTGTCGTGGCGCAGTTACAGCAGGTTGTCTCCACACTGGAAAGGGCGCTGGCGGCAGAACCCAAGAGCGAATCCCTGATTGCGCAGCTACGAGGTATGCAGGCGATGCATCCCGCGCGCCTGAAGCAAGGCACAGAGCTGACCGTGGGCGAGCTCCAGAAACAGGCGCCGCATCAGACTGGCAAGCTCGCCAATGGCGCCCCCCTGGCCCCTCTACAGACGCAGGCACTTCTGACACAGCCAAAACCAGACTCTCAGTTGCTCTCTTTGCTGAGTACGATGGCGCTGAATAGCGAACAGCTGAGTGAGCTGACAAGCCAGGTCCAGTTGCGCCAGACGCAGCCGTTGCTCCCCGTCGCGGCAAACACGATGAGTCGGCCGATGCCGGGCTCTGGCGGTCATGAGTTTTCCCCCCTGACCCTGGACAGACAGCCTTCCCTGTGGGCCGAGCAGATGCTGGCGCCGCTGGTAGACCGCCTGCGAGTACAGAACCACCTGGGGGTAAAACAGGCAACCCTGCGACTCGATCCGCCCGATCTGGGCAAACTCAATCTCCAGGTACGAACCGAGGATGACAGAGTCTTTATCCAGATTTCGGCCACTAACCCGGCGGTCAGGGATCAACTGCTGCAATTAAGCGACAGGCTGCGGCAGGATCTGCTGTCCGGACAGTCGTACAGCCAGGTCGATGTCGAAATCGGCCAGCACGGCGAGCAAACCGACGACCGGCAGACCCGCGACGATGATCAACATATTGCCCTCGCCGCCGAAGGGCACGATGAACCCGAGGCTCGCTCGCTTGCGACGACCTCCGATTATCATCTGGACACCTATGTCTGATTATCCTCTTTTCCTTTTATAACGAGACAGTTATCCATGGCAAAAAATATTATTATCGGCCTTCTTCTGGTGTTGCTGGCTGGCGGTGGTGGTTATTTCTATCTCGGTGGGATGGAAGGAATACAGAAATGGCGGGAGGCGTCTGCCACCAGCCAAAGTGAAGGCCAACCTGAACTGCAGCTCTATACCATCGAAAAGGTACTGCTAACCCTGCCGGAGGCAGGTCAACCCCGGCTGCATCACGCCCAGCTTGATGTTGTGCTGACCAGCTTCGACCCCAAAACCGTCGCGACCCTGAAAAAACTGGATCCTCTGCTGCGCAATATCATCGTCGAGACGTTCTCCGACAAGACATTCGACCAGCTCAGAGAAATGAAAAATTTCAACACGCTGCAAAAGGAACTTCAGAGTGCGTTCGTGGTGGCGCTGGCCAGGTACAAGATCAACCTCGAACTGGTGGATGTGAAACTCAGTAAGATGGTCTTGCAATAACAGGTGGCCGTGATGTCGATGTTTGCCACCCACGATTCCGCGCTCTTCGAACAGTTCCAGGAGCGCAAACATATTGAAAGCGATCTGCTTCGGCAGTATCTCCCGCTCGTCCACAAGCTCGTCAACCAATTGCACAGCCATGCGGGTCCCATTATGGGACGAGAAGACATGATCCAGCTTGGGTTAATGGCGCTGCTGGACGCGCTGCGCCGCTATCCAGGACAACTGGATGCCGGATTTATCAGCTATTGCAAACAGAAAATCAGAGGCTCCATCCTCGATGAGCTAAGAAGACTCGACTGGCGTTCGCGCGGCGCTCGCCAGGAAGCCCATCGTCTCAATGATGCGACCCGCCTGCTGACCCAACAGCTCGGCCGCTCTCCCAAACCGGATGAACTGGCCGCAGAGATGGGTATCACCCTTGACGAATTGCGAACGCTGGAACAGGAGTCCCACGCGAATGCCTTGCAGAGTCTGGAGACGCTGCTTGAACAGGGTGAGCATTGCCATCCCGCTGGCAGTGACACCACAGAACCCATGGAGAGGCAACGTTGGCTGGCACAGGCCCTTGGGCAACTGCCTGAGCCCGATCGACTGGTGCTGAGCCTCTACTATCAGCATGAGCTGAACATGAAAGAAATTGCCGTCGTCATGCAAAGAACCGAGGCCCGCGTGTGCCAGTTGCATAAGCAGGCTATCTCGCGTCTGCAGGCGGTATTACAAAATGAAATGGAGTCGTACTGATGTTAAAAATTGTAGGCATCCTCGTGGTGCTGATCGCCGTCATCGGTGGTTATATCTTTGCGGGTGGCGCGATCCGCATGCTCTGGCAGCCCGCCGAATACATTATCATTCTGGGGGCGGCTGGGGGCGCTATGCTGCTGGCCAACGACAAGGAAGTGCTGAAAAGCATCTGCACCCAATGCAAGCGCGCCTTCGTGAAACATGATGATGGCGACCTGTATCAACAGTTTATCCTGCTGACTATGGAGGTGCTGGAAAACACCAAGCGCCAGGGGCTTAAGTACCTGGACGAACACATTGAGAACCCGCAGGAAAGTACGCTCTTCGCCAAATATCCGCTGATTCTCGATGAGATCCAGTTGGTGACTTTTCTCACCGACAACCTGCGACTGCTCTCAATGGGCAGAATAGAAGGATATGAGCTGGAAGCCATCCTCGACAAAGAGATCGGCGCAATCGCCGAAAAACGGCTCTCCGCCTCTCAGGCCGTCGGCACGATTGCCGAAGCCATGCCGGGCTTTGGTATCCTGGCGGCGGTACTGGGGATTGTGATCACCATGGGCAACATTGATGCCGGTATTGTCATTGTCGGTCTCAAAGTTGCGGGCGCGCTGATCGGCACCTTCTTCGGTATCTTCATGTGCTACGGCGTACTCAGCCCGCTGTCTGAAGCCATGAAAGCGACTGTCGAGCGCGATATGACGCTGCTCTACGCCTGCCGCGAGGTCCTGATCAACTTTGCTGCCGGTAAATCCCCGTTGATGTCCATTGACGCCGGTCGCCGCATGATCCCAGAAAAATACAAACCCACCTTCGCCGTCATGGAAAGCTGGATTGAAGAGGCCAAGGCGCAATGACCGAAAAAAGCGATTCCGATAAGAGACGCAAAGGGTCGGTCATCATCAAACGGGTGACCAAAGTGAGCAGTGGTCAGCATACCGGGGCCTGGAAGGTCGCATTTGCCGACTTCGCCATCTCCATGATGGCGCTGTTCCTGGTGCTCTGGATCATGGGGGCGACGACGGAAAAAGAGCGCAAGCAGATGGCGGAAGCCGTGGCCAGCAACAAGATAGTGGAACTGGACGGCGCCTCTGCGTTGCTGGAGGGGGCTGGCGGTAACTCTGTGCTGGAGGAGACCGTGACCTCATCATTGCCCTCGACGGAAGAGGAAGAAGAGACGCCAGAGAAGGCAAACGAGAACAAGATTAAGGAGGCTCTCGCCAGACAAGCGTCCTGGTACGAATCTCAGGCGCAGCTTGGCCAGTTGGCTGAAGATCTGTCCAGCACGATCCAGGCGATGAAAGTCAGCGACAGCGTCGTTATCGAAGTGGTTGAGCAAGGGGTGAGGGTCCGTTTTCAGGATCAGGCCAAAAAGCCACTGTTCGCCAGCGGCAGCCGGGAACTTAGCGGCTATTTTGTCAAGATATTGCGCTCTCTCGCGCCGGTCTTCGCGAAGATCAACAACCGGGTGATGATCACGGGTCACTCCGATGCCACGCCGCTCAACAATGCCTTTTATTCCAACTGGGAACTGTCCACAGAGCGCGCGATCACGGCACGTCACGTACTGGCACAAAACGGTATGAAACCGGAGCAAGTGATCCAACTGGCGGGCTATGCCGATACCATGCCTATCCAGGACAAAGATCCGTTAGATCCGGTCAACCGCCGCATTGAGATATTGATCCTGACCGAAAAAGGGGAAAAAGAGCTGAAGAAGATGTTCAGAAACAGCGCGGCCCCGATTTCCTCCGGGACTCCCTCTTCTGCGCCAGCCACACCACAGGTTAAACAGTGAAAACCGGGTTATGCGCAGCGGATAAAAATGTACCCTGAACCCGCATCCCAGCGGGTTCTCCCGGCGTTACGGAAACACTTCAGTTGGACTCTTCCCACACCTGGCCTATCGTGCGATTAGTGCCCCTTTAAACAGCCAAACGGAAATCCCTGAAAGTCAGGGTTCTTCTCGCCAGCGCTCGCCGACAGCCAGAATGTTCTGTACGGTTCCCCGCTGGACATTGGCCTGGGTCGTGAACAGCACCAGCGGATGGGATGACTCCTTATCAAAGCAGGACGTCACATGGCTCATCAGGGCATCAAGTTCATCCGTTCCCAAATCGTTGGGCTGTGCCTGCAATTGCCCCATCCATTGACTCTGCATCTGCTGCAACAGGAAGAAGTGCGACTCTATCTCACGGCCCAGACGACCGATTCGCCCCTGGGCCAGGGTGAGATCCTCTTCATTGCCTAACTTCCAGAGGCCGATTTCTCGCCAGGAGATATCGGGTTCCAGTTGCAATTTAATCGGCTCCCCCGTTGGAATACGGACGCCCCCACCCCGAACGTAGAGCTGTCCGTTGACCGCCTTCCACTGCTCAATCGGCACGCTAAACACCAGACCACCCTCTTCACCGGGTCGCGAGCGGATACCCAGTCGCGCAAATGCGCGGCCAATCTGGCGGATGCGGACATCCAGCAACGAATCTCCCTTAATGCTAAGGCCGGCACGCACCGGGCGCCCACCCAGTAATATCAGCTCAAGGTGCTCATCACGCCCCGCAGGCGTCAGCAGGTTCAGGCCTGGAATGGAAAACTCCCGGATATCCTGATAACCGAGTAGTGCCGGACGAATCCCCTGCGTCAACAGACGCAAGCCGCGATAGTGAGTCTGGAACGGGATCCGGGCCACTAACCGCTTCTGCTCCTGCAACTGGTTCGTCCAGCCCTTGAAGGAGCCTGCTTCTCTGATGGCGGCGAAGAGCTGCAACATATCGCGCAACCCCTGTCTGACCAGCAACAGCGCGCGCAGGGTTATCTGCACCGCCGTCGCCTGCTGCTGGAGAGACCCCACCTGCGCCCAAAAACGGTGTAAATCATAGCGTCCCGGCAGAGGGCGTAATAGCGGAGCAGGCAGTTGCTCCAGCTCCGGGCCTTTTCGTGATTCTGTTACAGGGGAGCCCAGAGGCGTCGTAAAACGGCGCCTCTGAAGCCCGTCAAGCTGACCGGTGCGTGGGGTAGTATTAGCAACCTTCATGCATTACATCATCTGGAATAAATTCATCTGAGACATATCCAGATAGGTTTTCTGTACCGCCTGCAGGGCGACCATCGATTCGGTGAGGTCCATCGCTGCCTTTGCGTAATCCAGGTCGCCAAACTGCCCCTGTAACTGTTGGTTGAACATTAAAACATCGGTGTGAGAGAGCTGCATGTCGTCGACCATGTTCATGCGTCCCCCCAGCTCGGCAAGCTGCATGTTAATCGCATCCTGAAAATCACCGACGGCAGTCAGCAGGTCATCAGACGCCTGGGCAACCTGCTCCGGAGTGGCGTTAGGATCGCGCAGCACCTCTACCGTATCGTCAATGGTGTTGAAGATGTCATTACCGCTGCCGAAAAGCTGATCAAACGGGCTGAAGGCCGCGTCGATACTGGTACCTTCACCCACAGGCACCGGACGCGTGCCGTTATCGCCCTTATAGACCCAGGTGGTTTCACCGGTCACCGGATCGGTCTCTTCAACCAGAGGGGGTTGATCGGTCACATTACCGCCAAACATATAGAAACCGGTCGGCGAGGTGCCATTGAACTGCATCGCCAGCGCCTCGTTGAGCTCTTCCAGTTCGGCAGCATACGCCTCCAGTTCTTCCGGCGAGGCCGTACCAGAACCAATATTGATCGCTATCTCCGTGACCCGATCGCAGATAGAGTTCATCTGGGTCAGATAGCTGTCGGCCGACATGAAAATGGACTCAAGATTATTGAGGTTGTCCATATAGGTGTTGATCTGGTTTTCACTGTGGCGCAGATCCTGAATGGCGCGTGCCGCCAGAGGATCATCAGAAGGGCGCAGCATGCGGTTGCCGGTGGCCATCTTCGCCGCTGTCTCATAGTAACTGACATTTGATTTGACCATCGCACTGTACATGGTCGTGTTCATCATGTTGGTACTGACACGCATAGGAGTTTCTCACAAGAGAGTTCTACGCTTCCCCCGCCGTCAGGCCGGAGAAGACGCCATTAGAACATGTTCAGAATAGTGGAAAATAACTCATCGCTGGTGGCTATCACCTGGGCATTGGCGACATAGTTCTGCTGATACGTCATCAGGTTCATCGCCTCCTCATCCATACTGACCCCGCTGACCGATGACCAGGAATAATAGGCTTGCTCCATGGTGGTCAGCGCCATCTCGTAGGCTTCACGCGCACTGGACGCGGCGCTGGCGACATGACTGTAGACCGCGTTATAGCTGTCGTTGAAGGTGTAAGAACCTCCCCCGAGTGAGTCAAACACAAAGGCCTGACTCTGTACGTTAAGCATGTTTTGCAGGTTGCTGTTGTCACCGGCACCGCTGGTCGGCGAAGAGGCAAAGGCCAGATCCGCATTGGTAAATCCCTCGGCCAGAGCGATGGTGCCTGCCGGATCCGCCGGATCATAAGTGAACATCGGTTTACCCGGATTGCCGTTGAGATCGTAGCCGACCACTTGCCAGCTATTGATGGCGTCCGCAAACTCTTGAGCAAATTCGTCGACATAAGCCTGCGCGGGAATCAACTCTTCCTGATAGTACTCGTAGGTCGCGCCCAGCGCGCCGCCGATGTCCGGATTGAGATAATAGACATCTTCACCAAAACGCAGCTCCAGCTTTCCATCGGAAGGCTGAGTGCCGGAGGTAAAACCGAGGGTCGCGGCCTCTCCCTGACTGACCAGCGGCTGTCCCTGGGGCAATGTGACCTGGATGGTACCGTCACCACAGTCAATCACGCTGATATCGAGCATTTCGGAGAGCTGCAGCACCGCGACATCGCGCTTATCCTGTAAGGCACTGACATCCTGTCCCGATGCCATCCCCTCCTGAATCTGCATGTTTAAATCGGCAATCTGTTGGGTGAGCGAGTTAACTTCCTTCACCATCGACTGCATCGACTTGTTAACCTGTTCGAGCTGGTTTTCCAGGTTGCCGTTAATGTTGTGCATCTGGTTGCACAGCTCGCGGGACGTATTCAGTACATCCTCGCGCAGGGCCGTGTTACCGGGGTCCGCCATACAGGCGCTGAGCGCGGCGAAATAGCCGTCTAATCCCATCCCCAGATTTCCACCGTCGGTCGCGAAGGTGTTCTCCAGGGCCAGCATATAGCCCGCATAAGCGCCGCTGTAACCCACTTCAGTACCGGCATCCCAGGCCT
Organism: Citrobacter sp. GW821-FHT07H02; assembly: GCF_059418505.1. Taxonomy (NCBI): domain Bacteria; kingdom Pseudomonadati; phylum Pseudomonadota; class Gammaproteobacteria; order Enterobacterales; family Enterobacteriaceae; genus Citrobacter; species Citrobacter sp. GW821-FHT07H02. The sequence continues at coordinate 10,946 of NZ_JBWKPZ010000017.1, forward strand.
GCGCCACCAGATACTGATCGGAGATCCGCTGTACGCCATCGATACTCACTGTACCGTCGGCATTGGAGGTCAGCGCCAGGGTATGCCGGCTGTAGCCCGGTGTACTGGCATTGGCGATATTACCGGCAGTGACGTTCAGCCAGGCCTGGGATGCCTGCAAGCCGGACATCCCGATCTGCGTCATGTTGCTCATGATGTTTTACTCTCGCTACCCACTCGGTTAATAAAGGGATGGTCCTGACTGGCATCCATGAGAGGCACGCTGGCATAGTCATTCAAACCTTCTTCTACCACTCTGCCCGATGCGTCCTCTTCCCCTTTAAGGGCGACATTATTCTCTGCCGACTTAAATGCCGTCGTCAGTTCGCCCTGCTGCTGGGTCTGGCTGAACTGCCTGACGAGCATTTCAGCCAGACCAAACTGCCCCTGGGCACCCAGTTGCTGAGCGAGTTGTTCATCACCCAGTTCACGATAAAAACGCTGGGTGTCGCTTGAAAACGGCGAATCCTCTGCCGCCAGGGCATCGGTGGCATCGCGCATATGCTTGAGTACCGTCTTAAGAAAATGCGTCTCAAACAAGGAAGCCGCCTGCTCCAGAGCCTCCTGCGGATTCTCCTGCTTAATCTGGTTGAGGGATTGCAGGTCGTAGTAGGCTTTCTCGGATTGCTCGATAGACTTCATGTTATTCACCTTGTTATATGACGATAAGGTCAGCATCTAACGCGCCAGCTTTATCAAGCGCTTGCAATATGGACATCAAATCGCTGGCGGTGGCACCCAGTTCATTCAACGATTTGACAATCTTGTCCAGCGACGTCCCTTCGGGCATCACGGTTATCCGTGATTGTCCTTCGGTCATGTTCACCGTTGAGCGGCGCACCTTCTCCGTCGTTCCCCCTGCCAGCGCATTCGGTTGACTGACCCGGGTATCTTCACTTATCGCCACCGTCAGATTGCCATGCGTGACCGCCGCCTTTTTCACATAGACGGTATCGCTCATCACCACGGTACCGGTCCGACTGTTCAGGACAATGCGGGGGCGCTGGCGCCCTTCCTTAACCTGAATTTCTTCCAGCATCGCCAGGAAACTCACCCGGGCACTGGGGTCGCTCGGCGCCTTGACCCGCACCGAACCGGCGTTGTAGGCCGAGGCAATCCCACCACCAAACCGGGCGGTGATGGCCCCTTCGATATTGCGGGCCAGATTGAAGCTCGGCGTCTTCAGGTTCAGGCTGACATAAGCATTTCCGGTTGGGCTGGTAGGCACTGCTTTTTCCACCACCGCACCACCTGGAACCCTGCCGACGGTCGGCACATTCACCGTGACGCTGGAGCCATCGCTGCCTTCTGCAGAGGCGCCCCCAACGACCAGGTTGCCCTGCGCGAAGGCGTAGACTTCACCGTCCACACCGTAGAGGGGGGTCAGCAGCAGCGTGCCTCCCCGCAGGCTCTTGGCATCCCCCACCGAGGAGACGGTGATGTCGATGACCTGACCGGGCGAGGTCACATTGCTGATCTCAGCATGGATCGACACCGCCGCGACGTTTTTTGTTTTGGCCTGGTCCTCTTCCTGGATCCCAAACTGGCGCAGCATGTTGCTCATGGATTGCGCCGTGAAGGTCACCTGGTTGCGATCTCCTGAACCGTCCAGGCCGACGACCAGCCCGTAACCCACCAGCTGGTTTTTCCGCTCCCCGCCGATTTCAACCAGATTAAGCAGCGGTGTGGATTTGGTCTGCGCAAACGTGGGCAACAGGGCCAGCCAACATAACAACACTATGCGTATGCTCTGTCTCATTTTCAGAATGGACTCAAAGGACTATAGAAAAACTTGGTCAGCCAACCCGGATTGTTGCTGTCGGACATGGTGCCCTCACCGGAATAGCTGATACGGGCATCCGCCAGACGCTGGGAGGAGACACGGTTCAGGCCATCGATGTCCTCAACGCGCACCAGGCCACTCAGACGGATATACTCATCGCCCTGATTAAGCTTGAGCCACTTCTCGCCCCGCACATGCAGATTGCCGTTAGGTAATACGCTGGCAACGACCACGGTGATTGCACCCTGCAACGAGTTCTTCTGGGAACTCTGCGCGCTGCCATCGAAGTCGCGATTCGCGTTGATACTCCCCTTGAAATTTTTAGGGCTAAACGAACTGCTGCTCGCATCGGCCCCCACAGAGACATCGCTGTTTTTGCCATAACTGGTGTCGGCCTGCTTGCTGGACGATGTTTTTTCATCCAGGGTGACCGTCAGCATATCGCCGACCCGGTAGGCGCGCCTGTCCTGAAACAGCGTCATCACGTAGCTACGGTTGTACAGGGTGCCCTGGCTCGCATAAGTGACCGGTTGAGGCGTCAGTTGAGGAGGCGCATAATTCTCCTCTTCCACCTGTTTTTTCGAGTCAAGGGAGGGCATAGTGCACCCCTGTATCAACAGCCCCATCATCACCACGGCGCACCATTTTGGCCAATTGCTCATGTTATTCCTTACAGCATCCGGTTGAGGGTTTGCAGCATCTCATCGGCGGCTGTCATCACCTTGGCATTCATCTCATAGGCTCGCTGAGTGGCGATCATGTCGACCATTTCCTGCGCCACGTTAACGTTGGCGCCTTCCAGCGTCCCCTGCTTGATGATCCCAAAATAATCTTCGCCCGGAACACCTTCGTTGGGCGCGCCCGAGCCCTGAGTCTCGATGTAGAGGTTCCCACCGATAGGCTCCAGTCCGCCTGGGTTGATGAAACTGGCCAGCATAATGTTCCCCAACTCTTCCGGCTCGGCAGAACCCGCAACAACTGCTGACACGGTCCCGTCGGTGCCGATACTGATCCCCGTCGCATTCTCAGGGATCGTGATCTGTGGAATCAGGGGCAAGCCAGAGGCATTCACCAACATGCCATCGCTGTTGATATGGAACTGACCATCACGCGAGTAAGCCGTGGTGCCGTCCGGCATCTCTATCTGAAAGAAACCCTTGCCGATAATGGACGCATCGGTTTCCGCCCCTGTGGTGAGGGCCGTCCCCTGCAAAAACATCTTTTGGGTGCCGATGACCTGAACACCGGTACCAATCTGCAAACCGTTCGGACGCTGGTTCTGAGAATCCATCTGCGCGCCCGCCTGGAACTGCTTCTGATAGAAGAGATCGTTGAATACCATTCGATCCTTCTTAAAGGCGATGGTGTTCACGTTGGCCAGGTTGTTGGAAATCGCCGTCATTTTGGCGTCCTGGGCCGTCAGACCTGTTTGACTGACAAAAAGAGTACCTTGCATTACTTTCTCACTTAATTAGTTATCAGGCGGGTCTGATGAGACGGGTCGACGCCTGGCTGAGCTCTTCTGCGGTTTTCATCATCTTCACCTGCAGTTCAAACTGCCGACTGGTGGTGAGGATGGCGACCATCTCTTCAACCGGATTGACGTTACTGGCCTCGAGGAAACCGCTCGCGACCGCCACCGTATCATCCGCAGGCAGGACGGCGGCGGCAGTCCGGGGACGGAAGAACCCTTCCGTGTCCTTGACCAGATTCGTCACTTCCGGCTTCACGCGTTTGAGCGTCGCCACTTCCAGCAACACTTCGCCCCCGGAATCGGGAACCACGCTGACCCGTCCCTGCTCGGTGATGCTGATCGACCGGTAATCGGGGATCTCAATTTGCTGGCCATCCATATCGAGTACCGGGAATTGCCCCAGCATCAGGATGCCCTGCTCATCGATATGCATGCTGCCAGCCCGGGTGTAGCGCTCCTGACCATTGACCTGCACGGCCAGCAGTCCCTCACCACGAATGCCGACATCCAGTTCATTGCCCGTGTGCTCAAGCACCCCGGGTGAAAACTTGCTCCCCACCCCCATCGGAACCGCGATATGGCGAGTGGAAAAGCCGTCGCCGCCCACGGCGTAGCTGTGGGCCCGCTCATAATCGGCGCGAAACCCGGTGGTATTGACGTTGGCAAGGTTATTGGCGTGCACCTGCTGAGAGAGCATGCTGCGATTCGCCCCGCTCATGGCGGTGTAGATCAGCTTATCCATCAGATGGCCTGCATCAGCACTTGATCAAGCTGGCTCTGTACCGCGATGGCCTTGGTGTTAGCCTGATAGTTACGCTGCACTTCCATCATGTAGACCATTTCACCCGTGACGTTGGTGGAGGAGTTCTGCAACGACTGGGACTCAATGCCACCGTATACGCCCGTGCCTGGCGTGCCGTACAGCGGCATACCGGAGGTCGAGGTCTGGGTCCAACTGGTATTGTCTGCCACGGCGAGCGCTTCAGGATTCGGGAACGTCGCCAGCACGATTTGCCCCTGCAGCATCGTTTCACCGTTAGAGTAGGTCGCATAAATATTGCCGTACTCATCGACCGTCACACCGGTCTGCTCGCCCGACGGATAACCGTTAGAGGAGTTCAATTGGTTACTGAACGGCACCGCATACTGAGTGGTTTGGGTCAGATCAACCTCAATGCTCATGGCGCCAGCGCCCTGAAGCAGAGGATCATTTAGCGGAATGTCCAGGGTAAAATTGCCGCCGGAAACTAAGTTGCCGTCAGTGTCAAACTGCAAAGTCTGCGGACCCGGAGGGGTGCAATAACCGTTTGCAGGCTGACCATCCATATAAACCTGTACTTCCCAGGAACCATCCGCCGTTTTGGTGTAGTACTGGGAAACGGTGTGCTGGTTGCCCATAGAGTCATAGACCACAGTCGAGTTAGTGCTGTGATAGCTGTTTGGGTCAGATGGATCAAAAGTCGTGGTTGTGCGGTCAATAATCTCTGCGTTCTGATCGAGGTTCATTCCCAGATCCACGTCGCTGGTTGACTGGGGAGGCATTGAGCCGTTATCCAGCTGCAGATCGTCCAACTGACCGGTCATCACGTTGCCGTTTTCATCAACCGGGTAGCCCTGTACCCGGTTGCCGTTGCTGTCGACGATGTAGCCGTCTTCATCCTGATGGAAGTTACCCGCGCGGGTGTAATAGACCTGACCGTCGCTCCCCTGGGTGATGAAGAATCCATCCCCGGTAATCGCCATGTCGAGGTCGCGCCCGGTGAAGGTCGTGGTCCCCAGTGCGGAAAAGTTTTGGGTGGTATAGCCCGACGATACCCCCGCAGCCTGACCGCCCGCGTAAAGTGCCGAGAAGGTGGTGGTGGATTCCATGTACCCCACGGTTGCGGCGTTGGCGATATCCATGCTGATGGTGTTCAGGCTCTGGCTGGCGGCATTCAGACCGCTTACCGAGATTGCATAACTCATAGTCTTTTACCCTCTGTCGTTTCGTCTCCACCTTGCGTGGGAGGAGCGCTAATCTTCGAAATATCAAACAACGGCACCATGCCGACACCCTCAACATCCAGCATTAAGCCTTCCTGACCCTTGAGGGTCACGGAGTTCACGACGCCACTGAAATAGGTCGGTGTAGTGCTAATTTCATCGCCGATCACCGTCTCGGCTTCGATACGGTACTCACCTTCGGGCAGGCCCAGAACGTTGCCATCCAGCACAAATGCTTTCTCGCCAGCCGTCTGTGGCCCCAACGTGACGGTGCCGACTTCCGCGTCAAACTCGTCATAAATTCGGATGCTAACGTTGTCGTAATCCTTATCCAGCACCAGTTCCCCTTCCAGCAGGGTATCGGGACCGAGGGTCACGGTGTCATCAGGCGCCGTGACCGTGTTACCGATCAACTGCTCAGTCGAGACCACCAGGTTGTTTTCTGCCACCGCGTAGAGCGCGTTCATCGTCATTCGCATGTATTCCATGCTGGTCACCTGGGCGAACATCGCCATCTGGGTAACGAACTCGGTACTGTCGACGGGGTTAGTGGGGTCCTGATAGGTCAACTGCGCCAGCATCAGGTCGACGAAGACGTTCGCCACCTGAGGCGGTTGGGTCGCCTCCTCCGAGCCAGAACCCTCCGTTGGTTGCTCAGGATCTTCTGGGGTGGATTCCGTTACGGCGGCGGTCGGCGGTGTTGTGGCGGCCTGGGCACCAGGCGCGCTCATGGGGGCAACCATGCCGTTGACCTGCGACAGCATGTTCTGAGCGCCCGGCAAGCGATTACCCGGATATGTATTCACAGGGTTGAAACCCGCCAGATTCATCAGACCCTATCTCCCAGACGCAGCAGGCTTTGTTGCATGCTCTTAGCCTGATTCAGCATCTCCACATTGGCTTCGTAGTTACGCGAGGCGGCAAGCATGTCGGCCATCTCCTCCACCACATTGACGTTGGAGTAGTAGACATAGCCCTCGGCGTCAGCCAGCGGATTATCCGGCTCGTGACGCTTTTGTACGGGTTGATCCGTCTGGACTATTCCCTGAACCCCGACGCCGGCGGAGGCGGCGCGCTCGGTGACATTCAACGTGGGATCGTTGTAAATCGTGCTAAACACGGGCTTCAGGGAGCGATAAGCCCCGGCTTCGCTGCCGCTGACTGAGTCGGCATTGGCCAGGTTGCTCGAAATGGTATTGAGCCTCAGGCTGTTCGCGTTGATGGCCGTACCCGCAATATCGTAAATTTTTCCGAAGGACATGGCGTGTTTCTGTCTCGTCTTATCTGTTTAATGTTGAATGATTATTTGCCGTCGATGGCCGTCGCGAGCCCGTTAAACTTGCTGTTGAGGAACTCCAGACTGGTCTGGAAATCCATCGCATTCTCGGCAACCCTCGCCTGTTCGATACCCGCTTCTACCGTATTGCCATCACGGCTCACCTGATAAGGCTGGCGGTATTTCAGGTTCATTCCGGTCTGAGTCATGCTCATTGCCGGGATAGGGGCGACGATGTCATCCGGGGAGGAACCCTGTCCCTCGGGGACGGCGAGTCGAAACTCGAGATCCCGTGCCGCGTAGTTGGGGGTATCAGCATTGGCTAGATTACTGGCCAGGACCCTGCTACGCTCGACGCGAAAATCGAGCGCCTCGGGATGAATGCCAAGCGCTTTTTCGAAGCTAATTCCCATCCATCCTCCTCCTTACAGTTCAGTAGAGATGAAACGACATACGCACTTAGCAATAATCGGGCCAACATTTAATTTTTGTCGCATCCATCGTCGGGTTGCACAATTTTCCCCACGGCTGACGGGACTTTTTCTCGCCGGTGCGTTATTGCTGATCGGAGGGAAGAGCCTTGCTTCGACAGCATTGCCAGCACACCCCGCGCCTGTCGATTCGACCGCCCGGAAGACCGCGCCGACGCCCGGTGTCGATCCCAATGCCCTGAAGCAATTTGTTCGCGATTACTGGCAACAGCGCTTTACCCAGCATGCACAGCGCGTCAACTGGCGTGATTACCAGTGGCAAAGCGAGATCAGTATCCCGGAGGCGGTCAGTAAACTTCCTCCCTGTCGTCAGCCATACCGGGTCGAAGACTCTCAGGTGAAGTTCCCCGTTGGCCGACACTCCCTGCGTTTGCGCTGCCCGGACTCCCCTGGCTGGGTCATTACGACCCGCAGCCAAATCTCCGTCCTGATGCCCGTCGTCGTTGCCCGGGTGGCGACTGGTCAAGAACACTATCTGCAGGAAAGCGACCTGGCCGTTACCCAGGTTCTGCTCACGCCCCAGATGGACGATGTGTTGACCGACCCGGCCCAGGCCATTGGACGTCGCCCCCAGCGATCGCTTCGGGCAGGCCAGCCCGTGCGTAACCGGATGCTTGAAGCGGCGCTGTTGGTACGCAAAGGCGACAAGGTAAGTCTGACGCTGGCAGAAGGTGAGATGTCCATTTCCATGCAGGGTACTGCCCTGCAGGACGGACAGAAGGGGGAAACCATCAGCATTAAAAACGAAAAAAGCGGAAAGGTTATTTCCGCTTCGGTCTCTGGTCCTGGTCAGTTGCTGATCGTCAATGAAACACCGAAGGTGATCCCTCAAGAATAAAACGGCATGTTTATTGCTTGTCTCAACGCCCACTCGTCGGGTGAGTCCCCACGGGGAGCGCTGTTTTAAAGAGAGCAATAAACGATGTCTGACGCATGCCTGACCCAACATCTCGCCATCATCGCCAGCCGCTGGCCCGCGCTGGCCACAATACTTAGCCAGACGCCGCCACTGTCCTCGGCAAGCATAATGGAAGGGCATTGCGGAACCCTGCTGGTCGACGGCATCCAACTGACCAGTCGCCACGACCGGATAAGCGAAGCGCAGCAGCAGGCGAATAGCCTGCCCGTAAAGCCGCATCTCAACGTCTATGGCATTGGGCTTGGCTGCCTGCCGAGCATTCTGCTGCAACGTCACACGTTGACACAGCTCAATGTCTTCATCATGAACCGCGCGCTGTTCCTGCTGACCCTGACACTGCTGGACCAACAAGACTGGCTTGAGGATCCCAGAGTCTGCCTTGCATTGGCCGCCGACGAAGACGAGATTCGCCTGCCCTTCTTTGCCTTACCTGGCGAGCTACGCCTGGCGGAAGACGCGGCAAGCGGAATACGTGACCGCCTGATCAGGGAAATTACACTTCCCCATACTAATCGTCGTTACGAGCAACATCTCCCTGCGCTGCGGCAACGGCTTGCCGACAACCGTCACCTGCTCAAGCGAGACGGTGATGCGGCCTCGCTCTTCGCCAGCGCGCCGGGTCGCCAGGCGTTCGTTATCGGGGCAGGCCCCACCCTGAAGTCACATCTGCCCCGCTTACAGGCGCTGCAATGCCTGCCGGAACGACCGCTGCTGATTGCCGTCGACACCGCCTGCCGCGCCCTGTTTGCACACGGCATCCAACCGGACTGGGTGGTCTCCATCGACCACCTGATTGATGAAGAGAAACTTCCGCCCGCTGACTGCGGGCTGGTGTACTTCCCGCTGCTGCCCACCGGAACGTTGACGGCCTGGCGCGGAAAACGCCTGGCCGCCTATTCCAGCAGCCCCCTTTATCAACCGCTGCGTAAAGCGCTGCCAAAGGCGCTGCTCTATTCGGGAGGAAGCGTCATTCATCCCGCCGTCGATCTCGCAGTGCAGATGGGCTGTCTGGACGTTATCCTGCTCGGTGCAGACTTTGCCTTTCCAGGCGGAGAAACCCATACGGGCTGGGCAGTCGGCGCTCTGAATACCACTATTGAACAGGCAAAACACTGGGTGCTGAATGGGCATGATCAGCGCATCCGTACCAACATCAGCTTTACCGGCTATCGTATTCAGCTTGAACGCTATATTGCCGCGCATCCCGGGGTTTGCTTCTGGAACGGCAGTCGGGAAGGCGCCAGGATTGCGGATTGCCGTTATCATCCGGAGTTCACCTCATGACGATCGCCTCACAGCTCACGCATCTTGCGCAGCAGTTCCGCCTGGGGATGTCTCTGGATGCGGCAATGGCGCTTCCGCCCCTGATGAAATCGTTACTTCCTCTTCTCCCTTCGCTTTCGCCAACGGCGCAGCGCCAGTTACCGCAGATAATGTCAGCGATCCTGGCCTGTCAGGAACGCGAAGACTGGCTGGGTCTTGCCGACTGGCTGGAATATGAATTGCTCCACGTGCTGTCTGACCCAGCCCCACGTCATGGCGAATGAGACATTGAATATTTTTCGTAAAAAATGCGATCATGGCTAAAGTCTGGCCGTAAAACGGTCGCTTATCTGTCTTAACCAGAGTGCTATGTTGGTTCTGTCGAGGCCAACCAGCATACCGTTTCGTCAGCTTGTTCAGAGTGGCTTGATTATGAACATTACATCACCAAACGGGAGCTTTCCCGAGAACTCACTTCAGAATGCCTACGCTAAACAAACGCAGGTAGCGTCGGAAATCGCGGCAAGTGAAAAGAACGTTCCTCAGCAGGTCAACGCGCCGACAAACGTCGCGAAAGACCAAAAGCTCGGAACAAAGGGATCAAATGACGCGCCGTTCACCCTGCCGCCAACGGAGTGTCCTGCCGAGGTGCCGGTGAATGCCCCGGTGTCCGCAGCACTGGCCCGGGCGCTTGCCGATGAGCTACGCCAGTTTCCCGATATTGATCATGCCAAAGTGGCTGGCGTCATGGAGCAGCTCAACAGCGATAAGTTCGCCGTGAGCAACGATGCCCTCGCAGACGCAATGATGAACTTCTATCAAAGTGGGAGATAAGTTGACGTGAGCAACGCAACCGAGCGCCTCCGCCAGTTGATTGTGGACATCAATCAGGATGTCGTCTCCTGGCAGCAGATGGAACTGTTGCTCAAGGAGCAGCACAGCAACCTGATTCGCCGTAATAATCCGGCTATCCATCAGAACAATGAACAACAGGTGCAGCTGTTGGATACCCTGCGTAGCCGGGCTGAACGGCGTGTGAAACTGCTGCACGCTTTCGGATTACAGGCCAGCACCCGCGATCTGCAACGGCTGGCCAACAAATTGCCTGCGGCGATTTCAGATAAGTTGGTAGATCAGTGGCAAACCCTGGAAACCAGCGTCGTTCGCTGCAAAAAACTCAATGACCACAATGGCCGACTGCTGGCGAATCAACAACTGTTGATCCGTAAACTGCTCAACACGCAAGAAGATTTCTACCAACCCGCAATCTGATGACGCCCGTCACTGCGACAGAGGATTCTCGCCTGTTTCTGTCGCCCCCTCCCCTGAATTGCGTGCTTGCGTGAGTTGCGAAACAGCACAACTGACTCCCTGAAACTGTTTATCCTTTATGAATATTGCTCAAAAATAGCCCCCTGCCGTAGATATGCTCAGGTAAGTTCTTCGGCTGGGCATCATGTCTCTCGTATGTACAGCTTCAGTTAAGTTAACTCTGCTTTAATTTCTCGTAAATTTTATTGTGATCCCGTCTCGTCACTCACGTTTTTATTCGCTCATTACAGGTATTTATTCGTTCAATGATCTTGCTGCTTGAATCAGATAAAGTGTGCGCAGACGAAATTCTCACTCATCTCAGTGAAGAATATGCTCGTCGCGTAGTCTGGCAGCCAGGTTTGCTGGATATAGCCTCTCTAAGCGCCACTATTCCTAGCCTGGTCATTCTGGGCCGGGGTCTGTCTCAGGTGCAGGCCCTTAGCTATATTCGCCAGTTGCATACGTTACCTATCCTGTTGATTAGCCCTATGGATCAAGCCGAATGGGCCAGCACGGCCTTGGGCAACGGCGTCAGTGATTATTTGCTCTATCCCTTTAGTCTCCAGCAACTGAATCAACAGATAACCAGCCTGCTCAATGCAAACTCGCTGCAGACCCGTGGCATGATCATGAGTTCACCGGCCTCCCGCCGTCTGTTGACGATGGCGCATCGGGTTGCTCTGGCCGAAGCGCCAGTGCTCATCAGAGGCGAAACGGGGACGGGCAAGGAGATGTTGGCCCAATTTATCCACACCAACTCCAGCCGGAAAGAAGGCCCTTTTGTGGCCGTCAACTGCGCCGCGATTCCCGAGAACATGCTGGAAGCCATCCTGTTTGGTTACGTTAAAGGGGCGTTCACCGGCGCTTACACCGGACAAGCCGGTAAGTTTGAACTGGCCAACAACGGCACCCTCTTTCTGGATGAGATAGCAGAGATGCCACCCCCTCTGCAGGCTAAGCTGCTGCGCGTGTTGCAGGAGTGGGAAGTCGAACGTCTGGGAAGCAACAAGGTCATTCCACTCAATGTCCGACTCATCACGGCGACCAATCAGAATCTGCGGGAAGCGGTGAGTCAGGGGCGTTTTCGCGAGGATCTTCTCTATCGTCTGGATATTTTGCCGCTCGTTATTCCTCCCCTGCGCCAGCGCCGGGAAGAACTGGACCGATTGATCGCTCACTTCGTGCAAAAACACGGGGATCAGGCGTTTGCTCACGCCATTAAATTAAGCCCGTGCGCGCAGAAAGCCTTATTAGCGCACAACTGGCCGGGCAATATTCGGGAACTGGAGAACCGCGTACAACGTGCGCTGGTGATGTGCCGCAGCACGGTGCTGCTCGCTGCTGATTTCGATTTACCTTCTGTTCCACCTACGCAGGAAATTATTGTTGCCGCCCCACAAACTCAGGTTGAACTGAACCCTTCGGCCTCCCTACAGGAGAGCCGCAAACACGGTGAGTTCCAACACATTTTAGACACGCTACGCCATTGCCGCGGACACCGGAATATGACCGCCAAAGCCCTTGGCATTACCCCCAGAGCTCTGCGCTACAAACTCGCCGAGATGCGGCAAAGAGGCATCATCACTGATGATGCGTAACCCGTTTTTTATTATTTGGCCACACTATGAACACGATTAATGACTCACAGCAGGCAATGATGCAGCGGATGACGACGATGCAAACGGCTGCCCAGCAACCGCTGTTTGCCTCCCAACAGCAAAACAGCACGCAAAACACGTCCTTTGAGAGTGTCTTTCATGCGGCCCTGAATGGGGTGGATAGCCACCAGCAAAATGCAGCAAACCTGGCGACGCAAATCGAAACGGGTGCCAGCGACGACCTGACTGGCGCGATGATCGCCAGTCAGAAAGCCAGCCTCAGTTTTTCGGCCCTTACCCAGGTCCGCAACAAACTGATGACGGCCTATGACGAAGTCATGAAGATGCCTTTGTAAGGCCGGGGAAGTAGCGAGTAACGAATGAGGCAAAAATTCAAAACGATTTGGGACAATATCAGCAAGCCGCTGCCCGCAATCACCCTATTACGGAATAAAGTACCCCAGCTCATGCTATTGGGCATGTTGACCTGTCTGATAGCAGTACTCGTCGTACTGTTTCTCTGGTCTTCCCAGGGGAATTACCGGCCCCTCTATGGTCAGCAGGAGCGCTTCGACAGTGCTCAAATCATGGCCATTCTCGATCAGGAGCGCATTGCTTATCGTCTGTTGGATACGACAGGACAGGTGCTGGTTGAAGAAGATAAATTATCGCAGGCGCGGATGTTGCTGGCGGCAAAAGGCGTACAGGCCAAACTGCCGGTAGGGCTGGAATCACTGGAGCAAGAGTCAACCCTGGGAACCAGTCAGTTCGTTGAAAATGCCCGTTACCGTCGTGGGTTAGAGGGAGAGCTGGCGCGTACCATCATGGGCATGCAGGGGATTGACTATGCCAGGGTCCATCTGGCTATCCCGGACAAAATGATCTTCCTGCGTGGCAATGAGGAGAAACCGTCGGCCTCCGTGATGCTTGAGCTTTCCGCTGCAAACTCCCGGATGGAGCCTGGGCAAGTGCTGGCTATCGTGAACCTGGTCAAAGGCAGCGTCTCCAATCTCACCACCGAAAACATCTCTGTCGTCGATCAGTATGGTCACTTGCTGACACAGGATCTCAACGATGAACTTTCCGGAACCCGGTTGACCAGCCATCAACTCGACTATCAGAAGCAGGTTGAGCGCAGTTATGAACGTCGCGTCAGCGAGATGCTGCAACCCGTGCTCGGTGCCAACAATTACAAGGTGCAGGTCACGGCACACCTGATCTTCGACAACGTGGAAGAGACCCGGGAATCCCTCGACAAGAGTCCTGTCGTACGCGAAGAACGTCTGCAAAAAGACGCCTCGCAGGGAGGCCAGCTGAGCGGAATCCCCGGCGCCCTGAGCAACCGTCCGCCGGTCACAGACCCACAGCAACAGGGCAATCAGGCGCAAACGCCACCCGCCACGGCTGAGCGTCTGGTTAATGAGAAAGATGAGCAGCAGCGTCGCTATGATGTGGGACGCACGATCACCCACACCAAATACCAGCAGGGGCGTCTGAATAATCTCAGTGTCTCCGTGGTGCTGAATCAGACCGTGTCACCGGAAAAAGGCTGGAGCGCTGAGCAACTGACAAATATCCGGCAGATGGCACTGGATGCGGTGGGCTTCGATCAGGCGCGGGGCGACCAGCTCAGCCTTAATGTGTTCCCTTTCTCGGAAGATGGCATCAATCCTGCGCTGGATAGCCAATGGTGGCAGGAGCCGGTTTTGCTGATCTACGCCCGTTATCTGGTCGCCACCATTCTCGGTCTGTGCCTCATCTTCTTTGTGATCCGCAAGTTGATGCAGCACCTGATCCAACGCTCCCCGGCGAATGGCAGCGATAACGCAGATAACGCGTCTGCCACGCAAGTGACGTCCGACAAGAGAGAAAGCGAAGAGAGCGAATACTTCAGAAAACACAACCGTAATCTGGCGTTTGATAAAGTTCGCCTGAATGAACTTCCTGACACGAATTCGCCTTTGCGGGATAAATTGGCCCACTTGCAGCTGCTGGCGGACCATGACCCCAAACGCGTCGCCGAAGTATTAGAACAGTGGATGAATAGCAGGTGATTACCAGCCATGAATGAAGAGTACGAGCAACAACCGCTCAAAAGTGCCGAACAGGCAGGTCTACTGCTGTTAACACTGAGCGAGCACCAGGCTGGCAACATTCTGCGCAGCCTGAGTCGGGAACATGTGCAGGATATCGTCCGGGCCATGGCAGAAGTCGGCCATGTCAAGAATCAGCACCTGGACATGGCATTGCAGCGGATGTTCATCGACTATCGCGAACTTAGCGGCATCTCTCGTGCCTCCCGTGGCTTTCTTGAGAGAACGCTCGATGTCGCCCTTGGGCCAGAACTGGCCAAAGGGGTGATCAACGACGTTTACGGAGAACAGATTCGGGAGACCATGCATCAGTTACAGTGGATCTCCCCCACCCTGATCGCCGCCAATCTGCAACATGAAATGCTGCCGTTGCAGGCAACTTTCCTCGCGTTGCTGCCGCAGGACGTCTCTGCCGAGGTGATGAAGCACCTGCCGCAAGCGCAGCACGACAGACTGATTCTGAACATGGCGAATCTGCGGGAAATTAACCAGAACATGGTGGCGGAGCTGGAGAAAATCATTCAGCAGTGCCTGACCATGGTCCAGCAAGGCGTTCAAACGTCGGTGAGCGGTGTCGAACAAGCGGCGGGCCTGATTTCCCGTTACCCAGGCAACAGCGCCAAATTGCTTGAGACCGTGCGCGAACATGACCAGGGACTGGCCGAAGAAATTGAGAACAGCATGTATCGCTTCTCCATTCTGGAACGCCAGCCAGAGGCCACCATCGTCAGACTCTGTCAGGAAGTGGAGCCAGAGGTGTGGGCCAGAGCCTTCAAAGGGGCGTCGCCATCTCTGCGCCAGGCCATATTGCGCTGCCTGCCGAAACGCCAGGCCAATGCGATTCAGGAACAGATGCAGGTCATGGGCGGCCTCCCCGCCAGCGTGGTCAGAGGTGCGGAAGCGGAGATCATGGCCAAAGTGCGTGAGCTCATCGCAGACGATGAAAATGCAGAAGGAGGCGAGCCTTTCGAGTTTCGCCTCTTTGAAGAGAAAGTGTTGGAGTAACCCATGTCACAGCCTGGCAAAAAAGACGGCCCCCCACGCAGTGTCCATCGCTACCATTTTCCACCGTTATCCCAGCAGGAGCCCCTGCCGGAGGAGCAACCTTATGCCTCCCCACAACAGATCGCGGCCAAATATCAGGCCCTGATGGAAGAGGGTCGCGATGCCGGTTTTGCTGAAGGGCTGCGCCAGGGGTTAGAGCAAGGTCATCCTCTGGGCCAGGAGCGAGGATTTCAGGTGGGCATGCAGGAAGGGCGAGAAGCCGGGAGCCAGCAAGCTTACGAAGAGAGCAAACCTAAACTGGATGACGCATTTCATCAGGTTGGCCAGCTCTATGATTCCCTTGAGGCCACACTGCAAGAGACGCTGACCGGGCAAAGGGAAACCCTCTGCCGCCTGATTTCACAGATCTGCCGACAGGTACTGCGCGCCGAACTCGCGCTCAATCCGACGCAGATCCTTGGGCTTATCGAAGAGACCCTGGCGATGTTACCGAAGCCGCAGGGCGCGATTTCCATCCGCCTGGATCCAGGCACCCACACGCTGCTCAAGGCATGTGCACCGGAAGCACTAAAAAACTGGGATCTGCAATCCGATCCCCTGCTCTCCGCCGGTAGCTTCCATATTCAGACAGGGCTCGCTGAAGCGGAAAGCCAACTGGATGCACGCATCGATCTGTGTGTCGATCAGTTGCGTCGACAGCTGGTCGATACCCCAGAGCTGAACGCACTGGAGGCGCCCGCCATCACCGCGGAAAGCCAGACGATATCCTCCACAATCACGCCGCATAACTTGCCCTGGCGCCAGGAGGAGACCTTCTCTTCTCTTTCGCTGCCCGCAGACAAGTTCAGCGACGAAGACTTAAAAGCTTAACCCCATGCGCGCCCTGAAAACGTTGCTTAATCAACTTGAAAAGGACGAGTATCAGGTGCCTCCCGCCCAGATTTACGGGCGGCTGGTGCGCGTCACGGGCCTGCTGCTGGAAGTGACAGGATGCCCCCTTTCTATTGGGCAACGCGCGCTCGTTGAAACCAGCAATGGCACCTGGATCGAGAGCGAAGTGGTGGGTTTTAATCAGGATCGCACCTTTCTGATGCCCGTCGAGCAGGTTACCGGCCTGTTCCCTGGTGCCCGCGTCTCACCGCTGCAAGAAGACAGCGAACTGGTGGTCGGGCCCGCGCTGCTCGGTCGCATCCTGGATGGTCTGGGTCGCCCTCTGGACGGTCTCGGCCCTCTGACGGGAGAACGCATTTCTTTGCATCAACCGCCGCTGAATCCGCTCGCACGCCAGCCCATCACCACCCCTCTGGATGTCGGCGTGAAGGCCATCAACGGCATATTGCCGCTGGGTCGCGGTCAACGAATCGGACTGTTTGCGGGCAGCGGCGTGGGCAAGAGCGTGCTGCTCAGCATGATGACCCGTTATACCGATGCCGACGTGGTCGTGGTCGGTCTGATCGGGGAACGCGGACGCGAAGTTGCCGAATTCCTGCAACATACGCTCGGGGAAGCGGGACGCCGCAAGGCGGTTGTCGTGGTTGCCCCTGCCGATGTTTCTCCCCTGCTCAGACTCAGAGCCTCCCAGGTCTGCCACCGGATTGCCGAAAGCTTTCGCGATCAGGGCAAACACGTGCTGCTGTTGATGGACTCACTGACCCGTTATGCCATCGCTCAGCGCGAAATCGCCCTGTCGTTGGGTGAACCGCCAGCCACCAAAGGATATCCCCCCTCCGTCTTCACCCAGTTGCCGCAACTGGTAGAACGGGCAGGCAACGGCTATCACCCGGAAGG
Source organism: Citrobacter sp. GW821-FHT07H02 (assembly GCF_059418505.1). NCBI lineage: Bacteria > Pseudomonadati > Pseudomonadota > Gammaproteobacteria > Enterobacterales > Enterobacteriaceae > Citrobacter > Citrobacter sp. GW821-FHT07H02. The sequence goes on from NZ_JBWKPZ010000017.1 coordinate 27,972, forward strand.
CAGCCTCAGCGCCATCTACACCGTGTTGGTCGAAGGGGATGACCACAACGATCCGATTGCGGACGCCGCGCGAGCGATCCTCGACGGTCACATTGTCCTGCGTCGTGATATCGCCGAACAGGGGATTTATCCGGCCATTGATGTCGCCGCGTCGGCCAGTCGCGTCATTCCGTTAATCTGCTCCACCGCCCAGGTTCAGCAAATCCAACGGTTTCGCCGCTATTACAGCCTGTATCAACAGGTGCGCGAACTGATCCCGTTGGGCGGTTATCAGGCCGGTCACGACGAGGAAATGGACAAAGCCGTGACCCTGTTCCCGCAGATGCTGGAGTATTTACAGCAGCCTGCCCAACAGGGGGTAAATCTGCAACAGACCCAGACGTTGCTACAGGCGCTAATGGAGGAAGATAAACGATGAAATCCTTGAGTACATTGCACCGCCTGCAGAGCCACAAGCTGGACAATGAGAGCAAGGCGCTGACGACGCTGGAAACGCGCAACGTCGAACTCCAGCGTTCCCTCGACGTCCTCGGGCAGTATCGCCGCGAGATGTCGCGACTGCCCACCTACGGCTCGGCCTTTGCTCTGCATAACCGCAACATCATGCACCGCCAGTTGGGCGACCTCATTGATAAGCAGCACGAAGAAAAAGTCGCGCTCAAACTCTCCATCGCGCAACAGAAGAAAGTCGTGCTGGACGCCTTCGTCGCCAGAAAAAGCAGCGAGATCATCCTCGAACGACAGCGGGTCCGGCAGTCCTTTGAAACACAAAGGCAAGAACAAAAGATCCTGGATGAGCTGGCGCTCAACCAGGTGCGGCTCGCAGCGCGGGATAAGCGCTAAGCCGTAAACCCATCACAACCCTTTTTGAACCCTATTGAGACACACAACCATGCGTAAGCCACTTAAGATCGCCATCGATGACGGTTCGACCAACGTCAAGGTTAGCTGGATAGCCAACAAAACCCTGAAAAGCATCATCTCGCCTAACTCATTTCGCAAAGACTGGAAGAGCGCCGCCCTGCTCAAAGGCAAGATGGTCTACAACTACGAAATAGGGATCAACAAATACACCTACGATCCGACGTCAGAGAAGTCCCTCTCCACCACGCACATCGACTATCAGTATGGCGATCTCAACCTGTTGGCGGTGCATCACGCCCTGCTCCAGACCGGTCTTCCTCCCTGTGATGTCGCGATCACCGTGACGCTGCCCATTACCGAGTACTATCAGCAAGATGACTGTCAGCGTAACGAAGCGAACATTGAGCGCAAAAAGCAGAACCTGATGCGTCCCATCAGTCTGAATAAAGGGGAGCTGTTCAACATCGTCAGCGTTGATGTAATGCCCGAAAGCCTGCCCGCCATCCTTACCCGACTGGTCAATTCAGGGGTCAACCCGTACACCAAAACGCTGGTTATCGACTGTGGCGGAACGACCCTGGATATGGGGCTGATCGTGGGTGAATTTGACGAAGTTTCCGAGGTCTACGGCAACCGCGCGCTCGGTGTCTCCCTGATCACGGATGCCGCCCGCACCGCGCTGGCCGCCGCCGACAGCGACTCCAGCTATCTGGTGGCAAACGAACTGATCAAGCACCGCCACGATGATGTTTTTGTGCGTGAAGTGATCAACGATGAGTCGCAGATCCCCCGGATTCTGGAGAAACTTGAGCGCAAAATTGAGGAATTGGGGCACTTCGTTGCAGAAGAGGCGAAAAAGTTTGCCCGTAACCCTAACCGGGTCTACCTGGTCGGCGGTGGCGCAAACCTTATCTACCCCACCATTCAGGCCAGTTATCCCACCCTGGGCAAACGCGTGATCCTGGTCGAAGAGTCCCAATTCGCACTCTCTCGCGAAATCTGCCTCTACATCAGCGATGAAGATAAAGTGTTCAGCGAAACGCCGGTCACGTCAGAGGCAAGCAATGACTAATTCAGTCAGAGAAGTCCAGGTAACCCTCACGCTGGATCCACAGCAGGCGAGTGATAATCTGGCGCTGGCGACATTACAGCGCTGGTATCAGCGCGCTGAAATCCTGAACAAAGAGACGGACAATTTTGATTTCTTCAGTCTGCCGTTGCACAAAGACATCTATCTGTCAGGGTTGCTGCTGTGCCTGCTGGAACCCAATCTGGTCAAATTTCTCTCCCGAAATCTGCAAGTTAACAATCTGAACAGCGAGTTTCTCCAGCACAGTCTGGAGGAACACCGGCTCATCGCCGGTCGCGAGGCGTCAACGGCGGAACCGTCCGGACAGTTGACGCCGGACGAGCTGGCCACCCAGATTGCCGATAAGCTCAACCCGTTGCTCAGCGCGCTGGGTAAAGCGACGGGTCAACGTAAGCTGCGAGATGCGTTGCAAGCCAGCGTCGATATGCTGGCGCAGCAGTTGCAGGAACAAAACGGGCTTTTACAACAGCAGGCACATCTCCTCGACAAACTGACGCATGTGGGTGGGCAGGTTCAGTCAGCCCCGGCACCGGGTCATTCCCCGGCTCCCCAGGTTTCCGGAGAGGTCCAGCGGCATGATCTTTCGGAAACGGCAGCCAAAGTGCGCAAAGTCAGGGCAAAAGGCATCTTCTGATGCCCCCATCCCCGGCGTTACCGGCAGACCGCGTATTCCTCGCGACGTCTGCCGTACCCACCTTTATTTGATCCGGAGTTCTATTATGTATCTACTCTGTCTGTTGCTGTTACCGCTGCCCGCGCTGGCGGCGCCGCTGAACCAGGACATTAGCGCCTTCAAGCCGTGGTTTATCACCTGCCTGGCCGTTCTGCTGATCGGTACCGTGGTATTTCTGCTGGCGAGGAAGAGAGCGCGCACGAACTGGCGAAGCGGAGGAGAGATGCGGATCCAGTCGGTACTTTCATTGGGCATGAAAGAGAAACTGGTGCTGGTACAGGTGGAAGACCAACGTTTACTGCTGGGAATCACCCAACAGCAGATCACCCTAATCAGCAACCTGACCCGGGAAGATCCTCAGCCGCCGCCTGCGGAGTTTGCGCAAGTCTTTGAAACCCTCGGCGCATCCGACAGCGATAAAAAATAGTCCTGGACGGCTCAGGGCGACGTCGTCTGTGGTGTGACGGGATTCTCCGTCTTCACCCGATTCCACTGACTCAGTGGCTCAATGCTGGAACGCCAACCGAGAGACGTTGTCTGCGGCAACGCCGTTTTCTTCGCCCCCTCATCCTGGGTGCTCTTTTTGTCGTTCGCCGGACGCGCTGAATAGAGATCCACCGCCCCTGGCGTTCTCTGCCACAGCCCAACACCCCATCCCAGGGACTCCAGATCCTTGTCGGGGAGCGCTCGCCGCTTTGCAATCTGGGGAGGTGCTTTCTCTTGCGGCTGGGGGAGATTGTCACTGCGGGTTCCCAGCACCTGACGCGCCCGTACACCCCAGCCCGCTGGCAACAGCAGGGCAATGCGGCTGCCCCGGGGCGCTACTGCATTTTCCAGCCCCGCATTGTAAAAACCCAACTCTTCCGTACTGCGCCCGAGTTTTCTGGCCAGCCAGGCCAGACTGACGCCATCTTCAACATGCAGAGCGACCAGACGGGACGCCTCGGGTACTGCGGGTAACTGAAGATGGCCGGTCCGGTATAAGCGCACCAACGCCAGTAACCTGGGCACATACTGTCTGGTTTCGTCTGGTAAAGACAGGGACCAAAAATCGGTCTGTCTGCCCTTCGCTTTGTTTTGCTCGATAGCATTCTGAACCGTCCCTTCCCCGGCATTGTATGCAGCCAGTGCCAGTAACCAGTCACGTCCGAACAAGTTATACAGATAACTCAGATAATTGAGCGCTCCACGGGTGGAGGAGATCAAATCCTTGCGCCCGTCGTACCAGTCATAGCGGATCACACCATACTGCTTCGCCGTTTTGGGCATCAACTGCCAGGGGCCGACCGCCCCCGCAGGCGATTCGGCATACGGGTCGTAGCCGCTCTCGACAAGCGGCACAAACAGCAGTTCCAGCGGCAATTTGCGCCGCTGAAGTTGGGTGACGATGAAGCGGATGGAGGGGGCTGAGCGCGTCATCAGCCCCTGGATCCTGACCGCTTCTTTGCGATAAAGACCCTCATATAATGCCACGTTCGGGTGACGCGACTGCCAGTTCATCGCCGCCCCTTCCCCCTGTCGGGGAGGGACTTCCTGCGACATGAGCGGGAGTGACAGGGTCAACAGTCCCCCGGCCAGCATCGCCTTAACCCAGGATCCCTTTGACTTCAATGTGGAGTTCATCGGGAACCTCGTTAAATGACAGAACGTGCAGCCCTTTGGCAAAGGTGCGGGCATAACGGGCGAGCAGAGGACGTAATTGTGGTAGCACCAGCAAGATCGGCGACCACCCCTGCAACGACATCTGCTCCTTCACACTGGGCATACGGTTTTGCAACTGCGCCAGTAACTGAGGCTCAATGGGGAAGCTGTCAGCCGGTACACCGCCGTTGCGTTGCGCCTGCGTCGCGGCATTGAGCAGAATGTTCTCCAGCTCGTCAGAAAGGGTGAAGACTTGTACCGTCGTCGTCGTCCCGATCAACCCGTGCAGGATCGTGTGGCGCAGGGCGCAGCGGACTTCCGCCGCCAGTAACATGGGATCTTTGGTGATTTCGGCCCCATCCACCATGCTCTGGGCGATCGTCCGCACGTCCATCAGGGAAACCTGATCGGTCAATAAATTGCGGTAGACCTTCAACTGCTGGTTTGCCGTCAACTTAGCGGTAAGATCCTCGGCCAGTTTGGGCGCCATCTGGCTGAGTCTCTGCTGGAGATGGTGTACATCGTCAAGCTGCAACAGGACGCCGATATTGCTGCGGATGATCTTACTGATGTGAGTACCAATGATGGTCGCAACATCGACAACGGAATAGCCTAAGTTGAGCGCTCTGGCTTTGTCGGCAGGCTGGATCCAGACCGCATCCATGCCATAAACCGGCTCCTTGGCCAGATAGCCTGGGATCTCCCCCAGCAACTCCCCCGAGTTAATCGCCAGCAGTCTGTCCAGCATGACGTCCGCCACGGCGACCTTAACCCCATTAAGATAGATGGCGTACTGGTTTGGTTTGAGCCCCATGTTGTCCCTGACCCGGACTTCGGGGAGCAGAAAACCGGCTTGTTCGGAAAGCGTCTGGCGCACGCCACGCAAGCGTTGCAGTAATTCAGCCCCCTTGTCCCGGTCGACGAGGTAGATCAGTTGATAACCCAACTCCAGCCTGAGCAGATCGGTATACGGGATGTCCCCCCACCCCAGCTCATTCTCGATGGGGCGCGTAAAGCGCTCCATCTGATCCTGATCGGCAGGTGCGACTTTTTCTGCTTTTTGTTTTCGACTGCGCCAGGCGGCATAACCCAGGATACCGGCAAACAGCAGGAAGACCAGCGTCGGCATTCCCGGCACCAGCCCCATCACCAGCATAACGGCGGCGGCGGTCATGATCACCGCTGGAGAAGCCAGCAACTGCTCACCGAACTGGACGGTGATATCTTCGTCAGAATCGGAGACGCGGGTGACCACGATAGCCGCAGACACAGCCAGCATCAGCGAAGGAATCTGCGCCACCAGACCGTCACCGATGGAGAGCAGGCTATAGACGCCCATAGCCTCAGAGAAGCTGAGCCCATGCTGAAAGACCCCGATGGCAACCCCACCGAAGAGGTTGATAAACAGGATCAGAAGACCGGCGATCGCATCCCCTTTAACAAACTTGGAGGCACCGTCCATCGAGCCATAGAAGTCGGCTTCCCTGGCAATCTCGTCCCGTCGCTCCTTGGCCTGGCGCTGATCGATCATTCCGGCATTCAGGTCGGCATCGATAGCCATCTGCTTACCGGGTAACGCGTCGAGGGTGAAGCGGGCTGCGACTTCCGAGATACGCTCACTACCCTTGGTGATGACAATAAAGTTAATGATCATCAGGATGAAGAACACCACCATCCCCACCACATAGTTGCCGCCAATCACCACCTTACCGAACGACTCGACGACCTTACCGGCGGCATCAGGAGACTCATGACCAAACTGCAGCACCACGCGGGTTGACGCCACGTTCAGACACAGGCGTAGCAACGTGGCAATCAGCAATACGGTCGGGAAGATCGAGAAATCAAGTGGCCGCCGGACAGACAGGGCGACCAGCAGCACGATGATGGAGAGCACGATGTTGAAGGTGAAAAAACCATCCAGCAAAAACGCAGGCAATGGCAGCACGATCATCGCCAGGAGCGACAGGATAAGCAAAGGTATCGCAATAAAACTGCGCGATGTACCGGAAAAAAGAGTGGTCAAACGTTTCACGGGGTCACCATCAATATCTTAATGAGTCTGGGATCTCGACTGACGAGAGCGGCGCTGGCTGGTCGCCCTTGCCCTGACGAAAGGCCTTCAGACGCAGCACATGGTGCAGCAATTGCGCCATGATGACGTACAGGCCGGGAGGGATCTGTTGGTTCACACGGGTCGTGTGATAGACGGAACGGGCCAAGGCCGGGATCTCCAGAACCTCCACGCCCAATGACTGCGCCAGAGATCTCATCTGCAGCGCCATATAGTCTTCCCCCTTGGCAATCACAAAGGGAGCATCACAGCGCGCCGGATCGTATTTGATAGCAACCGCATAGTGAGTCGGGTTCATCAGCAGCAGATCGGCATCCGGTAAGGTACGACGCATTGAACGCATCGCCATCGACATCTGGATCCGCCGGATACGCCCTTTTATTTCCGGGTTACCCTGCAGATTTTTGTGCTCCTCTTTCAGCTCCTGTTTGCTCATCCGAAGCCCGCGCAAATGGTTCCATTGCTGGTAAGGAGCATCAAGAATACCGATCGCCAACATCGCCAGCGCCATATAAAAAATGCCATCGACCAGGATGGCCATTCCCATTCTGACGGAATCCTTCAACCCGATATAATAGAGGGCGGCAATAGTGTCTGATTCAGTCCTGACGTACAGCAGAACGGTGGCGGAAATCACGACTATTTTCAGTACCGACTTGGTAAATTCAGCCAACGACTGCATGCCAAAGATCCGTTTAAATCCCTTCATTGGACTTACCCTGGAGAATTGGGGAAGCAGGGGTTCCAGGGAAAAATTCCATCCGCCCATCACGATGTGCGCCAGTACGCCGACGGCAATAATGAGCCCCGCCAGCGGTAACAGCGCCAGCAGTGTCTCAATGAGACTCTGACCCAGGTGGCTGAGCATCTGAGCGGGATCGTGAACCTCCTCATGGGTCAGGGACAAATTAAACGTCAGTATCTGACTCAACGCGTTACCCAACCGGGCAAAAAGCGGCAGCGCCAGAGATGCGATGACGACCAGGATGATCGCCATGCCCAAATCTTTGGAGCGTGGAATTTGCCCCTTGTCGCGCGCTTTGCCAAGCCGGTGCGACGAGGGCTTCTCGGTTTTTTCCGAACTCATCCCTCACCCCCGTAATAGCCGCGCACGCTGAGGAATATGCTGTGCGCCAGATCGGAAAATCGATCCGGTAATCCACTGATAATTAACAAAATACAAAATAACCCGCATAACAGGGCCATAGGAAAACCCAGGACAAAGATATTGAGGGACGGAGCGACCCTTGAGAGCACCCCAAAGGTGAAGTTGACCAGATACATCGCAACCATCGCCGGCAACGACAGCATCAGCGCAGCCGCCAGCAGCCAGGAAAACAGCTGGATCACGCTGGAAGAATCCACGTTGAACGGACCAGAACCTACCGTCCAGACCCTGAAACTCTCAACCAGCACCTCCAGCATTACCAGGTGGCCATTCATACTGGCGTAGAGCAACAATCCCATATTGCTGAAGAAACTTCCCAGCACCGGAATGGCAAGGCCATTAACGGGGTCATTCATACGCGCCATGCTCAGGCCCATCTGCATGGAAAGCAGCTCGCCAGCCATGACCAGCACCTGAATCAGACACACCGGAAATAGCGCCATCATCGCCCCGAGAAAGATCTGCTCCAGGCTCAGCAAAACGGCATTCAACGACATAGGATCGACAGCAGGCATGGCGGGCAACAGGGGGGCCGCCAGTACGGCAATCAGAAACGCCAGCAAGACGCGAACCTGGATGGGAATCAGCGGGTATCCCAGCAACGGCAGGACGGCAAAGGCGCTGCCAATCCGTAAGAATGGCCACCAGACACGCCCCCATGCCTGCAATAATTCCGCAGCAGATATCTCAAGCATGGTCAGCGCAGGGATAAAAGAATGTACTGATTGATGCTGGAGAAGAGCTCCAGCACTTGTCTGACCATCCACTGTCCCGCGAAGACGATCATCAGCATCGTCACGACAAAGCGGGGCAGGAAACTCAGGGTCTGCTCCTGGATTTGGGTCACCGCCTGAATAATGCTCACCAGCAACCCCACCAGCATGCCCGGCAGAACAATGATGCAGACCAGCATGATGATGGTGTAAGTCGCCTCCACCATCATCGCCATCAGGTTATCGGGCGTCACTGAATCCCCCCGAAGCTCATCGAGAGGGTGTTGACCACCATACTCCAGCCATCTGCCAGGACAAACACCATCAATTTGATCGGCAATGAGATGATGATGGGGGAAAGCATCATCATCCCCATCGACATCAGTACCGTGGCCACCACCATGTCAATGACCACAAACGGAATGAACAGCATGAATCCTATCTGAAATGCCGTCTTCAATTCGCTCAGTACGAATGCGGGCATCAGAATAAAGAAATTGACCTCCTGCGCCGAGGTCGTACGCGCCTCTCCCGCCACCCTCAGCATCAAATCCAGATCGGTCTTTCTCGTCTGCGCCAGCATAAATTTACGCAGCGGTTGCTCAGCCCTGGATACCGCCTGCATCAGCGTCATCTTGTCTTCGTCGTAGGGGACGAAAGCATTTTGATAAATATCCTGCCAGACGGGTTTCATCAGCAACAGGGTCATACTGAGCGCGATAGAGATCAGCAGACGATTCGGGGGAGAACTCTGCAAACCTATCGCCTGGCGCAATATCCCCAACACAATAATGATTCGGGTGAAACAGGTCATCAACAACAGCATGGAGGGAAGTAATCCCAGCACGGTCATCAACAGCAGGACCTGTAACTTGACCGAAAAGTCCTGCTGACCCTCGCCACCGGTAATGGTCAGGAGAGGGACGTCGCTGGCAAAGGCGGATGCTGGCACCAGGGTGAGCAACAGGAGAAGCACTGTTTTCATTACATCACGCCAGCTTTGACCAGTTGATGTCATCAAACAACTCGGTCATCCGCAATCCGTAGTGACCCTCGACGATGACCACTTCGGCGGCACCGATCAACACCCCATTGACCTTCACATCCAGCGGCTGGTGGCTCAGCTTATTCATTTGAACGACAGCCCCTTCGGCCAGCGTCATCAACTCTTCCAGCGGGATCTCAACGCTTGCGACTTCAAGGGAAAGCGTCACCGGCAAGCGATGGAAGAAAGATAAAGGGCGTTTTTCAACGACTCTCTCTTCTGGCGCACTCTCGTTAAGTGCGTCGCCCTCGCTGGCAAACAGATCGTCAAATCCCTCAACATCCAATCCGGCCATATCCAGATCCATTTTCGATTCTTTAGCCATTCAAAACCTCCAGAGGGTATTTAAGGTGTCTGTTGAGACACGTCATGCAGTTGAAATGCCAGGTGCCCATTGCGATCATAGAGTTGACCGACACCGATTGAGAAACTCCCACAGCCCAGCGTCACCCGCTCCAGCGGTGCAACGGGAAGCACTTCCCCTCGCAGAAATTGCTCCAGCTCGACCATCGTCAGTTTGGTACTGAACAAGGTCGTCTTGAGCTGGACAGGAATTTTTCGCAATGATGCTTCCAGCTGTGGCCGGGTAATGGGCGATGCCACCGGTTTCGGGTCAGTCACCTTCTCCAGAAGTTCAGAAAACGCCATGTGCCAGTAGAGGGTAAGCGGCCAGGATTGATCCTGAAAAACCAGCCGCAACGTCAGGCATAGCCCCTTTTTTTCCGGGGAATCTGTAGGTTGCTGCTGCCAGTCCAGATCGTGCAAAGCGGGATATTCCGTTCTGACCCCCTGGGTCAGGGTCTGTCCCATCCGATTCAGAAAACGTCGCTCAGTTTCACTTGGCGGCTGATCGCCGTTCGCCTCAATCTGCGTCCCCGGCTTGAGGCCCAGCGCCGTTTCCGTCATCGCGGTCACCGCCGCCCGATGTACGCCAAAGCGAAACATTTTTCTGGCACGACCGCCGTGCGGCGCGAGTGCGGCGCACCACACCCACTGCTCTCGTTCGACGGGGGATAATTCACGAAATGTCAGTTCAAGCGGCTCAACGCGAAGACAGCCAACGGAACGCAAAAATTGCTCCAGTATCCTCGAGATCCTCTCCATCGCACCGTCCACAGAGGCGTGCAATAAGCGGAATTCCTGTACCTGCCCTAATTCTATCGTGGGGAAAAGATTGCCTTGCTCAGGTGCAATGACTTGACCTTTATTCTTTTGTGTCTTGTTAGCCATGAAATTTACTTATCATTAACAATGAGTATGCAATACCAATAATTCAGGAGGATAACCGGCGAGTTTTCGCTGTTTTAGAGGTGAATACACTCACTCTCTCCCATTCCTCTTTTACGTTGAGACCTCATAAACAAGCGCATCACAATGCAACCAGAGGCTCTTGAGTTCGTACGGGAACGGTTTTAAACAACCAAACTTGCCTTTTGAACCTCATTCGGCAGGGCTTTTCTATCTTTTAAGAAATGTTGTATTGCTAAAGGTCCTGTACATGAACAATGCCAGGTGATTGAACTGCGAAAAAACCACATCAAAATACATACCACCACGCAGCACGTTGGGTGCAACTTACAATATTTAGATCGATAAATTCTGAATTACACATGCCTAACAGAAGCTGTACGGAGGGTGATTTTTTTAGAAATCGCTATCGATTTAAGAGGTTACATTGATGCAATCACCCTTTTATACATAATCCCCTGACGGACGGGAGTTCGGAGGGCACAAAAAGGCCTCGCGGTGTGGAGGAAAAAATGTCAGCTGTCGTGAGTCAGTCCAGCCCAAAAAGCGTTTAAAAACCCGCGTGTCTGCAATGTTTTTTCTCTTTTGTTCCTGTACTGTTTTCATCGTCAGAGTCTAGCCCGTTAATTTTCATGACATCACAATTGAATTTGATGGCAATATTTCACCTAAACCATAAAGGAAACCCATTAAGATGGTTCAACAAACCCGAATGATGAAAAAACTACTCCTTGCCAGCAGCCTGCTGATAGCGTCTACCTCTTTGTTCGCGGCTGAGCACTGGATTGACGTTCGTGATGACAGCCAGTTTCAGGAAAACCATGTCAGCGGTGCAGTGAATATTCCCCTTTCCCAGATAGACCAACGCATCAGTGAAGTCACTCAGGATAAAAACGACACCCTGCATCTGTATTGCAATACGGGCAATAAGTCCGGTAAAGCCCAGGCCTTACTCAAAGATATGGGCTATACCAATGCCGTGAATGAAGGTGGTCTGAAGGAAGTTGAAAAAACGCAGACGATGGTCAAAAAGTAATGCCGGAAATTGGCTGAACATTCCCTATTCTGGTGGTTTTTGAAGTTTGTCGCTTCATAATGGCCACCACTCTACTCGCCTAAAAACCCACGTTAATTTGCCCTTTTCACGCATTAAACGCCGCCTGTCCCCGGCCCCTTATCGCTGAATTTAAGAAAGAGATGACTCGTCAGGTTATTTCGTTTCTGAGCCACGAAGCGTTTCACAGACAGTCTGTACTCGTGGCTGCGACCTTACCACTGAATAGTCACACTAATAATGTTTTTTAAACAATAACAGATTCGGTCACCCTCTTTTGATGGCAAGATGGTAAAACGATAAAGTTAACTTGCGGTACAGAGACAATGTTATGCCGTTTGGTCTGCTAAAGAAGCGTCGATTCAAATACCGACTGGTTCGCGCCATTCTGGTGGGGTTATTTTGTATCCTGTTAGGGTTAGTCAGCACCTTCTGGCAGACGGCATCAAATCTCAAGCGAACCACCACCCTGCGGATGACCCACGCCCGACAACTGGTCGAAGGGACGCTGGACAGCGCCAAATATGCGTCGCTCGCCGTAAAAGATAATCTCGGCAAACCCTGTCTTGAGTCAGTGGAATTCCAGCTCAGGATGCAGGTGGCATACTCACAGGACGTGCGTAGCGTCAATCTGGCTCAGGGAAACAAAATTTACTGCTCATCTCTGTACGGTAACAATTTAGAAAATATCAACGTTGATAATTATACCAACGGGATGCTCTATCTGATGAGCGACACCCGGGTCAGAAAAGGCCAGCCGCTGATTATCTATCGGATGGTCCTCGGCAATGACAGTATTGTGGTCAGACTCTATGGCGATCACATTCTTTCCGAACTCAATGTGATGAGCATCAATTTGCCGCTGGGCCTGGCCGTCGGTCAACAGCAGTGGCAGACATCTACGGTTCCTCAGTTCTCATCCAGCATGTCGGGGTATCTGGAGCAGGCCTCGACCCGATATCCTTTCCGGATAGTGACCGTTATTTCCCCGGCGAATTATGTCCATTACTTCTGGATCTTCTCCCGGTTCACGCTTTTCGCCTGGCTGTTACTGGCCGTTATTGTGGGTTTTGGTGTATTTCGTTGGTCAGGTCGATATATCACGCCAGAACATGAATTGCGGCAGGCACTGGAACTCCAGGAGTTTATTCCCTATTTCCAGCCGGTGGTCTCCGGAGAGCATACGCACTGGATCGGCTGCGAGATTTTAATGCGCTGGTCACATCCTACACTCGGCATTATCCCACCGGACCGTTTCATCCCGTTGGCGGAAAGCTGTAACCTCATTATGCCGATGACCCAGATGTTGATGACCCAGGTGCGTAAACAGTTTGTACCGCTGGTTCATTTGCTGCCGAAGGATTTCCATTTCGCATTCAATATCAGCGCCAGTCAATTAAAAGACTTCAATCTGGTGGAGGACTGCCGGGCCTTCATCCAGGCATTCAGTGACAATCCGGTTAAGCTGGTTCTGGAGCTCACCGAGCGGGAATTACTGGTCACGGATAGCGCAACGGAAAGACTGGTGGCGGAACTGCACAAGCTGGGAGTACTGATCGCCATTGATGATTTCGGCATGGGGAATTCCAGCCTCAAGTATTTGCAAAGCTTCAACGTGGATGTCCTGAAAATCGACAAAAGCTTTGTCAGCAATATTGGCATTGATTCGCACTCTGTTCATATCATCGACAATATCATCGATCTGGCCTCCCGATTACACCTGCAAACCGTGGCGGAAGGGGTAGAAAATGAAGTTCAGGCCGCGTATCTGAAAGCGCGTAACGTGACGTTTTTGCAGGGGTATTTATACGGTAAGCCCATCCCCATGGAAGATTTCGCCAGACAATTTTACGCGTCTGTTTAAGGCATTCTGGTGAACACGGGGCAACGAATGACACGCGACTCAGCCGCGTTTTAAAAGCCTCATTGAGAAAGCGCAGCGTACAGTTGGCGCGCGCTTTTCTGTAGGTGTGACACCGGGTTACGGCCAATCAGGACAAACTGATATCCCCTTCTGCTCCACCAGGCAATATTCATGCTGTGGCGCTGCTCACTGCGAATCTCCGTCGAATTTCCGCCTTCCTGTGGCGAAATGCACAGCGCCATCGGGCCGTAATCGACGTGCACCCAGGCAATCTGGGCGATAGGCATCTTGTCGTAGCGCAGCATCCGCACCATTTTCAGCTCCGCGCCATGAAGTTCGAGCTGCTGCTCACGCAGTTGTAGCCCGACATCCTGAGCGGCGCGAGCAAGCCCGCGCTGCAAAACCGGCGCTGAACTGTCCATATCCAGCAACGTCTCAACACTGTAAAGCGCCATATATTGCGCCTCGAGATCGCGAATATGTTCGTTTTCGCTTCGTGCGCTGTTCAGCGGGCGCACCAGATAGCCAACCCCCGCCCCCATCACCAGAAAACCGATCGAGGCGGCCACCAGCGTGCGTCGACGGATACCTGACGCTGGCGCAGAGGTTTTATTCAGATGCCTTTCCAGGTTTTCCTGCATCCGCGCGAGCGGGGCTTCATCGAGCAAAGGGGCAAACGCGCGTTTAAAGTCCTGATTGCTTTTCATCAGTTCCGCGGTACGTTCGGAAAGTTGCTCATCACTTCGCAACTGCGCCTCAAACGTACGCGCATCGTCCTGGCTCATCTCTCCGTCAAGCCAGGCAACAATGGCATCGTCGTTATACGGAGGATATTTCATGGATGTCTCTCCCTTTTTGGAGGCTGCGCATCAGCGGATTTAGCCAGCGTTGCCCGTGCCGTCGCCAGTCGGCTCATTATCGTGCCAATCGGAACCGCTAACGTCTGGGCCGCCTCCCGATAGGTAAACCCTTCAACATAGACCAAAAACACCGTATTGCGCTGCGCTTCCGGCAGTGCATTTACCCGCTGCATGATGGCCTGGTAATGCAGACAAGCGTCATCCTGCTCACGGTAATCCGGGGCAATTAAATCTTCGCTGGCGACGAACCCCTGCCCCATTCGCACATGCCGCGAGCGCAGCTCAGAGATCCAGATGGAATGCAGGATAGAGAACAGCCATCTGTCGATGCGCGTACCAGAGGTGTACTGCGCGCCCCTCTCGAGCGCGCGTACGCAGGTGGACTGAACCAGTTCTTCAGCAAGATCCCGGTCGCGCGACAATACCAGTCCATAACGCCAAAGACGCGTCAGATGAGCGGCAAGCTGCTGGCGAACGTCGCTGGTGGTAATGATTTTGCCCTCAATGATCAGGATTCTGGATGACCGTCGATCGCGGCCTGAAGATCGCGATATTCCTCACAACTCTGCCCGCAAATCCCGGCAATGATCTTAAGCTGCTCTTTTGCCAGGTCCGGACGCCCCTTCACCATCCAGGCCTCGCCGAGATATTCCCTCGCTTTAGCATAGTTGGGTTCAAGCGCCAGCGAGCGCTGATAATAGCCAATGCCTTCATCCGTGCGGCCAAGTTTGCGCGTGGCGTAGCCGCGATAGTTCCAGGCCTCAGCCGTATTGCTATTTTTGAGCGTATCCAGCAGGTTTAACGCCGCCTGATACTCACCTTTTTTCGCCAGATGATAAGCATAATTCGTTTTATCCTCGTCGCTCAGGCTACCGGTTTTTTCAGGCACGCACTTCTTGCTGACACTGTCATAGACCTGCCCTGACGGGCAGTCAGGCGTTTTGCTATTGCTATCATTATTCCCCATAGCCAACACCTGTGGCGTTTGCAGGCAAATGAGCAGTAGGGGAAGAACCATAAAGGGGGCAGTACGACGAGGATAAGCGTTAGCGTTCATTTTCGACTCCTGGATGAGTGTGGCAGGTGAACAATGAGTAAACGCCTGAGCACCGCTTTCTATTCGTGGGAATGGCTTCTTTCTTTGCGCGTTGCATAATTCACCTGACATTCCCGGCAGGTGCGGGGAACACGCACTAAGAACGAAAACGCCAAGGAGAGTGTTAGGTTTATCCCCGCTGGCGCGGGGAACACGGGTAAGGAATGCCTTTAATCTCAACTTCATTCGGTTTATCCCCGCTGGCGCGGGGAACACAAAAAAATGATGCTGTATTTCATTTTGAATTCCGGTTTATCCCCGCTGGCGCGGGGAACACGGCTATCGGCAAACCCTATAACAGCATTTGTGCGGTTTATCCCCGCTGGCGCGGGGAACACACTCTGCAATCAAGCCTACCACAGCGCCCCCGCGGTTTATCCCCGCTGGCGCGGGGAACACGGTGCTGTTCGTCCAGTCCATCGTCTGACCATCGGTTTATCCCCGCTGGCGCGGGGAACACACTTCAGGTGACGGCCGCTCTCAGATTTTTGACGCTTTATCCCCGCTGGCGCGGGGAACACACTGATGATGGCACAATGTTCAGCATTGGTAACGGTTTATCCCCGCTGGCGCGGGGAACACTAACACATCAGGTCAAGTGCCTCGTTAGCGCCCGGTTTATCCCCGCTGGCGCGGGGAACACTTGTGGCCATGATAAAAACAGCACCTGAAAAACGGTTTATCCCCGCTGGCGCGGGGAACACGTTCCCGTTATTCGCCATGTTCCGGAAAGCGTCGGTTTATCCCCGCTGGCGCGGGGAACACCGAATTATTCCGGAGATGTCAGTTCTCGCGCCCGGTTTATCCCCGCTGGCGCGGGGAACACCCATTCCCTCATTGACTCGTGAGTCATCACGACGGTTTATCCCCGCTGGCGCGGGGAACACCATTACGGGAGGGTGAAATGGATGGATTTGAACGGTTTATCCCCGCTGGCGCGGGGAACACACACCATCACTATGCGCCTGAACTATTACCGGCGGTTTATCCCCGCTGGCGCGGGGAACACGCGCATCTCAAATGCCAAAAGCATGTTTTTAGCGGTTTATCCCCGCTGGCGCGGGGAACACCGCCGAAGCGGGTCTGTTTTGGTCAATATTTCCGGTTTATCCCCGCTGGCGCGGGGAACACTGCTGGTTATCCATCCTGATGATCTGAAGTCCCGGTTTATCCCCGCTGGCGCGGGGAACACACGCTGTCTGCCCTTCTCCGTGCATCCAGATACGGTTTATCCCCGCTGGCGCGGGGAACACGATTCCATCACTGTACCGATGGCCACCAGTGTCGGTTTATCCCCGCTGGCGCGGGGAACACAGCCCCGGCCCGGTTTGTTGACACTAAATAATCGGTTTATCCCCGCTGGCGCGGGGAACACTTCTCCTGACGCTGAGCCTCCGTTTCCGCGCGCGGTTTATCCCCGCTGGCGCGGGGAACACGCTTCCTGGTGCTCAACAATCTGCGCCAGCACCGGTTTATCCCCGCTGGCGCGGGGAACACCGCGACGGTTACAATCACCTCTGCAATGGATGCGGTTTATCCCCGCTGGCGCGGGGAACACGTGCTTATCCCGCTTATTCTGTTTCCAGTAAACGGTTTATCCCCGCTGGCGCGGGGAACACACTGTAATGTACGACCATTCAAGATGCTCAACCGGTTTATCCCCGCTGGCGCGGGGAACACCGTTGTGCGATGGTGATGTCTGTGAACATTTACGGTTTATCCCCGCTGGCGCGGGGAACACGATTTGTTCTGCGCAGCCAAGCGGTAAATCATCGGTTTATCCCCGCTGGCGCGGGGAACACATGACAGACGCAGCCAGGTTAAGCGTGACATGCGGTTTATCCCCGCTGGCGCGGGGAACACTACACTGCACCATCGGATGAATGCGCAACGCGCGGTTTATCCCCGCTGGCGCGGGGAACACGTCGTGATGACATTACCATCTGCGCCAACAAACGGTTTATCCCCGCTGGCGCGGGGAACACTGGGCTGCCTCCATGAGTTGCATTACGTGCCGCGGTTTATCCCCGCTGGCGCGGGGAACACCTGAAATACATCAGCGACTGCAACCGTACCCCCGGTTTATCCCCGCTGGCGCGGGGAACACTCTGCATCAATCGTCGATTTTGCCGTGACAGCCGGTTTATCCCCGCTGGCGCGGGGAACACCGAAATGCGCCACACGTAATAATCGATCAGTCCGGTTTATCCCCGCTGGCGCGGGGAACACATATTTTGTATGACCCGCAATTCCTGGAGTTGCGGTTTATCCCCGCTGGCGCGGGGAACACGCCAATATAGGACAGCAGCGATTCACCGCTGCCGGTTTATCCCCGCTGGCGCGGGGAACACTGGCCTATCAAGGCATCAGTAAAGCTATCGGCCGGTTTATCCCCGCTGGCGCGGGGAACACATGAGCGGTGGTTATCTATTTCATCAGAAGAACGGTTTATCCCCGCTGGCGCGGGGAACACGAGGATATTGTGATCAAGTTTTTCAGCAATTGCGGTTTATCCCCGCTGGCGCGGGGAACACTTTTACGGCTCAAATCATAATCGCCGACCACGCGGTTTATCCCCGCTGGCGCGGGGAACACGGTCATTTCGTACTGCATGGTTAACTCAATTTCGGTTTATCCCCGCTGGCGCGGGGAACACTCTTGAACTATATAACTGATTTCAAATAGCTTTATCTACAGAAAAAATTCCACCAACTTTTCCTTGTTTTTAAAGAACAGTAACCTATTGATTTTCAACAGGGTAAAATGCCACTAGCCTTAAACCATCCAGGTCTACCGGCATGCGCCTGTTTTCACCCCATGTTTGAAAATCAAATCCTGATTCGTTATTCACCGCCCAGGCCATAACGATATTACCGGTCTGGGCTAGTTCGGTTATCTGCAACCAAATCATTTCACGAACTTTGCGAGAAACCTCTCCCACATAAACACCCGATCTCACTTCGAGTAACCAGACCGCGAGACGCCCCCTCAAGCGCGGTGGGACATTTTCGGTAACAACGACAAGCATACTCATGGTTCTACCCCCGATGCCCCGCATCCCCAATAGAAACAGGTTCAGGTATCGCTGGAGGCTGAGCATCTTCAAACGGTTTTGGTAACGCGATCTCCCCGGCAGCCAGAACCTCTTCTATCAATGGGATTAATCGCGCCAGCGTTTTTTGACTACGAAAAACATCACGGCAGGCCAGACGTACTTCCTTATCCGGGTTGTGAGGTGTTTGTGCAGCTATCTCAAAGGCAATGGGAACAACACCCTCAAATTTCACAATATCCGCAATATCGTAAACAAATGAGAGTGGTTTACCTGAATGGACAAAACCAATGGCGGGTGCATAACCCGCTGCCAGAATAGCCGCCTCGGTGATGCCATAAAGACAGGCTGTAGCAGCACTTATGCACTGATTTACCACATCACCTTTTTCCCAGTCTTTTGGGTCATAGCGACGGCCATTCCACTTCACACCGTAACGTTTCGCCAATAAAACATAAGTCTGGCGAACGCGTGCACCTTCAATTCCCCGTAATTGCTCAACAGAACGCCTGCTGGGTGCTGGCTCACCAAAACGCAATTCAAACATTTTGCGCACAACTTTAAGACGCAAATCTTCATCCAGCGCCAGTTTTGCCTGGTACAGTAATCTGTCCGATCGCGCACCACCCGGCTGACCACTGGCATACATTCGCACCCCGGCTTCCCCTACCCAAACAAGCAAGGTTCCGGTTGTTGCGGCCAGACGCACCGCGGAATGCGAAATTCGGGTGCCCGGTTCAAGCATAATGCAGGCTATCGACCCCACGGGAATATGTGTACGTATGCCTGTTTTATCGATAAGGACAAAAGCGCCGTCAATGACATCAATCTGACCATACTGAAGGAAGATCATCGACGTACGATCTTTTAAAGGGATGGGTGATAAGGGGATGTAGCTCATCTTACCCCCGACGAATCAGCATCAACCCACACCCCATCGCTTTGCTTTTACCCAGCCCGTTTTTCAGTGTCTGCATAAAAAGTGAAGCATTTGTCACGGTCAGGTTTCCGGCAAAATCCACGGCGGTGAACGTTACAGGGCGCTCGCCTGACTTACGGGCAAAACACTGGCGCTGCTGACCCACCACGTTTACTTCCAGCGGATCAATCGCAAAGCCCCCTCTTTCACCCTGTGCCTTTAACCACACAATGGCGGCTTCACGTTGCCTGGCGGCAAATTCGCCAGGGTCTACCCCTTGTAATTTGGCCTGATATTTTGCATCCATTAATACATCGCTTCGCTTACCATTACGCGTCACGACTGGATTGGCCCGTAAAGCGAAAACCAGTGTCATGCCATCCACCAGTTGCGGAGTGAATGGTTTCGTGCTGATAGAAAAAAGAGCATCTTCCGTAACAGGAGCAACATCCGAGAGCAGATAAAACCGCTCTCCTTGCGGCGTGGATTCATGGCGGAATAAAAACGGTCTTTCATTCTGCTGTGTGAAGAGTTGCCATAACCATTGATGGCTGGCATAAGGCCTGGAAACTTGCCATTTGTGCATCATGGCAGAAGGCAATTTCGTCAGGTCAAGTGAGACGCGGGAAAGGAACATTAGCCCTCCTCCGTAAGATAGCCAGAATGTTGTACGCGGGTCGTAAATTGCCAACGGCGCCGGCTGAGAGGTTGATCACTGCGCTGATGCGTGGCGAATTCTGATACGCCCTCATGCTCACCCTCCCAGACGCAAAATAACTGCGCGGAACTGATAGCGGCCAGTTCTTCACAATGAAAGCCGTAGCTTTCGTCTGTGTAAGCCCGATGAAACACCGCAGCCAGCGTTCCCTCGATAATCTGCGGATTTAATGGCAATGCTGGCGGGCAAGATTTCCGTCCCAAATACAGCGGAAATACGGGTGCCAATAGCGAGCTTGCCAGCACATCAAGCGTGAACGGTGCTTCAGGTGTTTCCCGCACGGCTATGTGATAACAGGCATCGCATCGGTATTCCCGTGAAGTCAGCATTGTTTCTGGTTCATCTGACGAAAGAATCAGTTCATCGCGACGTGTAGAGTAGCGGCGTTTGCGATTCTCTTTGGGCACCTGAACGGTATGGTAATCACGCACCCATTGCTCACGCGGTGAAAGTGGTCTGACCGCAAAATGATAGTGCTGATTAAAAACCTGAAGTTGCGGCTCATCTTCTCGCCTGATACCCAACGCAGCCGCCAGCAACCCAAGCAGTGCAGAGCGACTGGGTATAGCCGAGGTGTGGCGAACTTCCCCCACTGCGGCCTCTCCCCAGGAAACTAACGGCGCATAAAGTTGAAAGATCAGATATCGGGACATCATCACTCCTTACTGGCTGACAAAGTTCAGCAATTCCTGAAGGGTGCCATCGCCCGATTCCACATTCATTTCATACCGTTGTTCATCAGCCTGCTGCCCATACGCGCGAGTAAATTTCTGCTGTTGCTGCTGTAAGCGCGTTATCGCCTGAGCATGCTGGTCTTCGCCACGCACGGGGTTAAAAAATGCGACAGATAATGCACGCGGTTGCTGTGTTCCCTTTTCAGCCAGAACATAGGAGGCCCATGCGCGTGAAGCGAAGCTATTTTGTTTGCCACCCGGCGAAACGGTTAACGCTGTCTCAGTCAATGCGCGGAGGGTTCGCTGGACCAGTTCTTCGTTACCGTTTAGATTTTCCAGCAATAAATCGCGGCTAATGCAGATGTAGCTATAGAAAAGCGCCGATGCGAAGCCCTGCTCTCCCATATGGGCTGAACCTGAAGTCTCACTGCCGTTAAGGTCGTCTACGGCCGTAAAGAAATCCTCTTCAACGGTGACAGCACTAACCCCTAAGGCATGTGCTACCTGGCATGCCGCTTCTACATTGAACTCTGGTTTGGATGCCAGCATGCGGCCAAATAGCGCAATATCTACCGCCTGCGCATTAGCGCGCAGTAGTTTTAATTCTTCATCATTTGGTTCGCGATCCTCGGTGATAAGTACCGCTAAAAGTTGTTGAATTTGTTGCTGCTCTTCCGGACTGACATGAACCAACTGTTCAATTTCAAGATTATCTTCAGCACTGGCCCCTTTATCACTTTTCAATTTGCCAAACTGGCCGGCAATCTTCCCGGCAATTGATAGCGCCGTTTTCCCGGCAACGCCTTTTTCCTGTAACTGTTTAAAGATTTGTGTCCCCAGGCGGCGAGTGCGGGTGCCGATATGCCCACTTAGCGCATCTTCAAAAACCTCCGACGTGCGCCAGGCGCGTTTCAGGCTTTGCGATGAAACACGCAAACGCTCAACGCCGCCCATAATGGCGGTTTTAGGGCGGCCCGTGTCGTCACGGTTTAAATTTGATGGAGCATAAGCGGTAAGAATGTGAAGCTGAATAAACGTTGTCATGATGATTATTCCATTAATTTTAACTATTATTTTTCTGTCGCCAGCAAGTACTCACTAGCCCAGCGCACACTGAAACGGTTAAACGGGTTACTGTCGACAGACATATTTTCTTCTCGCTGCTGCCATTCACGCATCCACAGAAGAATACCGTCGGCTAACGAAACGATATTGACGCCGTTATCGCCCCGTAACTTCACCGCCCGGGTGAGCTGGCTGCACAATTCGGCGGGTGTCCTGACGGCCAGCAGGCGATCAAAACGCAAACGTGAAAGGCAAACCGAACCGTTGATGTGTTCGCCAAGCTGGCGCGCAAAGCTCGTTTTTGGCTCATCCTTTCGTGCGTGGGCGACAACATAAGCCACGATTGCCAGCGCGAAGGTATCACTCTGTTGTAAGCGTGCGGCTGCGAAAAGCGACTGATTAAGTTGAAAAAATGCGGCTGTGGTTAAGGCACCAAAAGGTTGGGCAGAGCGGCGTAATTCCGCACGCCAGGCGCGGCCATTTGTCGCAACACCCTGATGCTGATTATTGCGTTCCTGTAAAAAATCAAACCAGCGGCGCAGCACTTTAGCCGCCGCCGGGTCAGTGAGGATTGTGGGTTTTGCGGTATCAACTTCAAACATCCTGTTTCTCCTCGTACTCATGCGTTAACTGCAACAACTCTTTTAAACACTTCTGTTTGATGAAATTTTTATGAAGGTTAAGGCGGGCGCGCAGAATTCGTGCGAGGTCTGCAACCTCATCAGGGTTGGTAAAAGCACGCTCATCAAATGCCCGGAACAGATAATCACGCAGCGAAATATGCCACTGATATAACGCTTCGCGTGCTTCAGGGAATGTGGCTGACGGATATTGATTGAGACACTTCCACAATGTGCTGAAATCGGCTTCGGTTTGCTGCCAGAACGCGATATCAATGAAGCTGAAGTCTCCTTTCGCTTCTTTTGGGGTTTCGAACCACGCCTCTTTTAGTGCGAAGCGCAATAAAGGCAGGCTACCAGTGGCAAGCTCCACGGCCTGTTGCAGCAGATTTTTTAGTTCGTCCTGATGCGCCTGGGGCAATGTGGACAGCGCCAGACGGTGTTCATACCAGCATCGCGCTTTGGCGTTATCCATGTCATAACCAAAACACCACAGATGAGTCAGTTTCTGTTTGGTATTTGCGCTAACCACTTTGGCGGGAAACGTGCAGTTAAGCTTTTCCTCAGACTCAATGACTAAGCCCAGCCAGTCTTTGTAAGCCAGCCCACCAGGCTGCCCTTTCAACGGGATCATTGGCGCGCTGGCATCTTTTGCCGCACGACGATAAGGCGAGAGCGGATGAACCCATGTGTCGTACTGCACACCGTAGTTTTTACTGCGCATTCTGGTCAGCAAACCTTCGTGCATTTCCCCGCATAAATCGCACTCACCAGGCTGCGTGTGGCTAAAATCAATCTCAAGACGACGTGGCATCCCCCAGTAAGCCTGAAGGGGATGGGCATTATCTGGTGTCACAATATTTTTCGGCGTTTCACTGCTGCGGGTGGGGGCAAGCCAGGGGAAAATCAGCGGTAGTTGCTCTTTTTGCCAGACATCACGCGTGGGCAGGACATTTAGCCAAAGCTTTCTCCACAGCGCTTCGCCCGGTTTGCGCGGCACGAGCAGTGTCGTCATCGGCCCACCGCCGCGCATACTGGTGCGAAATCCGGCCCCAGCCGCAGGAGAATTCGTCTGCACGGTATACAAGGCCATCGCGGCACAGTGAGGGCAAAATTGCTGGTAAGCGTTTCGTTTTACAAAATGATCTTTATTGAGCTTGAGCGTGTTTCCACCTGGCGCGTCCACCAGCAAACCCGATATCGACGATGGCTCAACGGGCAGAGTATCGAAATCCTGCAAAAAAGCCGGTTTTTGCGGGCCAAAATGAAATGCTTCAGCCACCCGTTCCAGAGCCTCACACCAGCGCTCCGGTTCGATACTGTCTTCCCAGATATCATCCCACGCTTCTTCATCTCGCGGCGGTATCGTGGTCTGTATCAGGCCAATCAACAATTGATAAGCGGCTCCCTGGAAATCCGCCCGTGGCCAGGCCAGTTCAAGAATGTCGTTATCGAATAGCTGCCGTGGTGATATTTTCCTGCGCTGCCCGGCACGGTCGATAACGGGTAGCCAGGCGTCAACAATCAGTGAAAACATATGTTCTCCTGCATAAATCTCCCTTTTATTTATCTGCCTGGTTCAGCAGACCTGATTCATAACTATAAAACTCAGACGCCTTTCCCCTTTCCAGCAGCGCTACCTGCGCCAGTGGATTGCGGATTTTCAACCGCAACTGTTCCAGCGCGTCGCCCTCCAGATGCGGGATATGGGCCGCCATTTTTCGCCATAGTGTTTCACGAACAGACAACCGGCTTTGCTCCCAGGCATGATCTTCTCCTTCGGCATAGGGCTCACCGTCTTGCCAGGCGAGATAGAGATCAACAGTGGCATCGCTCAAACGTGTCGCGAGTTCAACATCATCCCAGGGATAATCACTGGCAATCCGCGAGTAGCCATCATCACGCCGAAGCAGTGTTTGTGCGGCAGCCCCGCTGGCACTTAGATTTTTGCCATAGGCCTGGTCGCTTGCCCGCTCCAGGCCTTGCGGGGCAGAAACGCATTCCTGATAAACCGTTTCGACTAACTCACGGGCATCTTCCGGCATCCTGATGGCACCTTTTTCCCGTAAAATGTGCTGCGTACGCCACAGGCAAGCGTGGTCGGCATAGACAAAACCGGTTCCTGGAATCGTTTCCGTTAACCAGTCAGATTGGGGGGCGTCCTGCCAGGCAGGGGCAAAAATATGCAGTACGGGGGGAATACGCGTCCCGCGCTGATGCCGTTGTAAACGACCCGCGCGCTGGATCAGTAAATCGACCGGTGCCAGGTCGCTAATCATAATGTCGAGGTCAATATCCAGGCTTTGCTCAATAACCTGGGTGGCGATAAGCACCTTGCCGCGCCTGCCAGCAGAAGTGCTCTCTTTGCCAAAACGGCGCAATGCCTGGGTTTCAATTTCCATCCGGTCAATAAAAGCAAAGCGACTATGAAAAAGCAGCAAATCCTCTGCCGGAATGGTTCCACGCTCCTTCAGTTGACGATAAACTTCCGTTGCTTCATCCACCGTATTTCGAATCCAGCAAATACACTGTCCGGCGCTTACAGCACTCTCAATCAGTTCAACGGCCAGCTGTGCCTGGGTTAGCCACGCGATACTGACTTCACGGGCAACCTCCGGACGTGTAGCGGTAAAGCTTTCATGAAGACCTTGAGTGGTCAGCAAAGAAAACCAGGGGTATTGCGCATCCGGATTTGGAGTCGGTAATTTGCCCCCCGTCCCTTTTTGGAATGCCCGCAGTAATTTGCTACGTAGCGAGTAAGGCAATGTCGCACTGAGGATTATCGCGCTACCGCCCTGAGCGGCATGGAATTCAAGTAATCCTTCGAGCAGGCGTACCATGTAGCTGTCATAGGCATGAACCTCATCTAAAATCAGTAGCTTGCCAAAAAGCCCAAGCAATCTCAGCGACTGATGTTTAAACGGCATTGAAGCCATCAATAGCTGGTCGAGTGTGCCAACGCCGACTTCAGCGAGCAGAGATTTTTTCCGTGAATCGGCAAACCAGATATTACAAGCGCTGCTCGCGGCACTTTCGTCTGCCGCATATTGATGCTGCCCGTTGTTTTCTTCGCTCCACAATGAGTGATTAAACGCATCAGACATATGGCGAGCACCATGTGCTAAAACCAGCGAAGGCATGCTGCTTTTTATAAACAACGCCCTATAGGCCAAAGAAAGGCGGTGAAACATCGCGTTTGATGTCGCCATTGTGGGAAGCCCGACGTACAGGCTGTCGCCCTTCCCGGCAGACATCAGGCGATGGGCCAGAATCAGTGCGGCTTCCGTTTTCCCTGCTCCGGTAACATCTTCAAGAACCAGCAGTTGCGGGCCTGGTACTGAAATATCTACCTCTAAAGCCTTTTGCTGAAGCGGTGTTAAGTGTTCGATAAAAGGGAATAAGGCCCGGTATGAGTGAAAGTCCTGGATAGCAGAGGGAGTGGGTAATTGCTGTAATGCCTGCTGCGCCTGGCTCTGGGCTTGCTGCCAATACTCAGTCAGGGGAAAGATGTCACTCACCAGAGGAAAGTGAGACTGATTTGAACCCAGCCAGTCGGCCAGCACCGTCAACCCGGCCAGCAGCCAACTCTGCTGCTTTAACTTTTCCCGCCAGGTTTTGTCAGCAAAACATTCAGGTAAGGTATCTATACCAAGCAGGAGTGACAGATCGGTTAGCCAGTTTTCAGCGGCCTCTTTATCTTCTGACGTAAATGCCAGAGACCCTTTCACATTCTCTTTTGGCGGTTTTCCGTGGTGCCCTGTCGCGATACTAAACCAGCAATGCAACGCATAACCGGATTGCCGCTGATAACTGAAAGGTATTGCGTTGCAAACCACTTCTTTCCAGCGAGGTTCCAGGTAATCTTTCCACAACCAGTAACCCAGTGAATCATGACGTTCGCAATACGCTTTACCACTCACTGCCGGGACTAATAAAGGATGCGCCTCGCTTGATAACTGCTGGAAACCACGGGCAAATTTTCCGAGATCATGAGCGCCGAGCACCCATGCAAACCAACGTGCAGCGTCGTCACGAGCAAATCCAAGTTCGGCAAAAATATCTGCCGCATGAAAATGGTTATTCATCACCATCTGCCAGCCGCATGCTGCAACATCCAGACTGTGCCAGGGTAATAAATGATAAGGAGAGCTATCGACGTCGCCTTTACGGCGCGTTTTTCCCCAATAGTTGAAGTAGCCAGGTCGCTGATTCATCCATGATTACCAAACAAATGTATAGGCGACCAATAAAACGTAGATGGACTTTTTAATGTGTGATTTCAGTCCGTTATTTATCCACGGAAAAATTCAATTACATAATTAATAGTAACTTGAAAAATTTTCACTACGCAGATTGAGAATGATCGCCCCCCTGAAAACACGTCCAATCTGAATCGCCACGGGGTTAGCTGATATAGCCGCGCTGACGCATCAGTTCGCGGCGCAGGTCCGGGTGACCTCTGCGGAGACTGCACGGATGGCGCGATACTGAAACCAGTGATAGTACGGGATAACGCATCGTCAGGCTGTTTTACAGCAGTAAGTGCATTCATCAAAATCAATCCTCTCAGAAAGTCTTCAGGAGACAGGGCTGTGCATTTCGCCGCCATAAATTAAAAATATCTACATTTTTGAGAAATGGGCATATAGCGCTCAAATTGTTTGAATTTTGTGACGTAGGTGTAAAAAACGAGCGGGAAAAAGGAGCAAAAAACGCGGTTTTCTGTCGATGCAAAGGCAATAGCGTGATAAGCCTCACGGAAAAATCAGAAAAACAATAACAAAAACGTGACATATCCTTACAAATTTTAACAAATCACGACAGCGAGACTGTACGGCCTTCTGGCGCTCCTCTATACCTTGATCCGTGTTACCTGCGACACATCAACAACACAGAGAAAAACGTATGGAACAGACTTCTGGCAAGAAAAGTGAAGAAATTCATAGCGATACAAAACCGCAATTTAACCGCTCCATCGGACTCATCTCTAACTTTTCGCTCGGGTTCACCTACCTCTCGCCGCTAACGGCGGTCTATTCCCTGTTTGCGCTGGCGGTGACGCTGGCGGGGCCACCGGCAGTCTGGTGGATCCCGATCGTGGCCTGCGGGCAACTTCTTGTGGCGCTGGTGTTTGGTGAAGTGGCCTCGCAATACCCGATTACCGGGGGGCTTTACCCGTGGGCACGTCGCCTGTGGGGCAAAAAATATGCGTGGATCGCCGCCTGGATTTATCTGTGGGCGTTGGTCGTGACCATCACCTCGGTAGCGGAATATACCGCCACCTTCGTCGGCTCGCTGTTCGGTTTTGCGATCTCGGCAGGCAACATGCTGATCACCTCGGTGGTGCTGTTACTGCTGATGATGGCGGTGAACATGTCGGGCACCAAAAACCTCGCGCGGGTCGCCCGTATTGGCTTCTGGTGTGAAATCGTCAGCGTTATTGCGCTGGGGATTTATCTACTGTTGTTCCACCGCGCGCAGCCGTTCTCGGTGCTGTTTGACTCCATGGGCGTGCTGGCGAAAGACGGCAGCTACCAGCCCGCGTTTATGGCGGCGGCGCTGATCGGCCTGTTCATGTTCTTCGGTTTTGAAGCCTGCGGCAACGTGGCGGAAGAGGTGAAAAACCCGAGCAAAAAAATCCCAATTGCGATGATCCTGAGCATCGTGTTTGGCGCCCTTTCGGCGATGGTGTCGATCCTCGGCTACCTGCTGGCGTCGCCGAACCTGATGAACATCGTCAACGGCAAAATCACCGATCCGATCCCAGCGATCCTCAACGAAGCCCTCGGTGAAACCGGTGCCACGGTGTTTATCATCATCGCGGTGATTGCCATGTTGTCGTGCATTTTGTCGCTGCAGGCTGCTTTAAGCCGCCTGATTTTCTCCTTCTCCCGCGACCAGATGCTACCGGGTAGCACCTGGATGTCGAAGCTGTCGAAAAACAGCGTGCCGGACAACGCGATGATCGTCAGCTGTCTGCTGCCGGTGACCATCTGCGTGTGGGTCTATTTCCAGCCAGACAACCTCGCGCGCATCACCGCCTTTGCGGTTATCGGTATCTATATCTCCTTCCAGATGGTGGTACTGGCTGCCCTCCGCCAGCGCCTGAAAGGCTGGAAACCTGCCGGGGAGTGGAGCGTGGGCGGCTGGGGAATGCTAGTTAACGTGCTGGCGCTGGCCTATGGCCTGTGCGGGATCTGGCTGCTGGCGCAACCTGCTGAGAGCAGCAGTTTTATCGACCGCTGGACGGTGCTGGTTGGGCTGGCGGTGGTGGTGGTGTCCGGGCTGATGTACATGGCGCTGGCGCGACCGTTCGGACGTTCAAACGCCCCGGAAGACGATGCCATTGAACATGCGAAACGACTGAACGCAGAACAATCTCTGTAACTAACTCAGAACATAACAACGATCACTAATGGAGTCGGCTATGCAACACAACTTATTGATTAATGGCGAACTGGTGACGGGCGAAGGTGAGCTGCAGCCCGTGTATAACCCGGCAACTGGCGAGGTGCTGGTGGAGATTGCCGAAGCCACCCCTGCCCAGGTGGATGCCGCCGTGCAGGCTGCCGATCGTGCGTTTCAGCAGTGGGGGCAGACCACGCCAAAAGCGCGTGCCGAGTGCCTGCTGAAGCTGGCTGATGTGATTGAACAGAATGCCGAAACTTTTGCCAGAATTGAATCGCTGAACTGCGGCAAACCGCTGCACTGCGTGCTTAACGATGAAATCCCGGCCATCGCCGATGTGTTCCGCTTTTTCGCCGGTGCAACCCGTTGTCTGAACGGCCTGGCCGCCGGGGAGTACATGGAAGGTCACACCTCGATGATCCGCCGCGATCCGGTGGGGGTGGTGGCGTCAATCGCCCCGTGGAACTACCCGTTGATGATGGCGGCCTGGAAGCTGGGTCCGGCGCTGGCGGCGGGCAACTGCGTGGTGATCAAACCCTCGGAAATCACTCCACTCACGGCTCTGAAACTGGCCGAGCTGGCGAAAGATATCTTCCCTGCCGGGGTGGTGAACGTGCTGTTTGGGCGCGGTAAAACCGTGGGTGACCCGCTGACGGGCCATGAAAAAGTGCGCATGGTGTCGCTGACCGGCTCTATCGCTACTGGCGAGCATATTATTGCGCACACCGCGTCGTCGATTAAGCGCACTCATATGGAGCTGGGGGGGAAAGCGCCGGTGATCGTCTTTAACGATGCGGATATTGATGCAGTGGTGGAGGGGGTGCGCACCTTTGGCTTCTACAATGCCGGGCAGGACTGCACGGCGGCCTGCCGGATCTATGCCCAGAAAGAGGTTTATAACACCCTGGTCGAAAAACTGGGTGTCGCCGTGGCCAGCCTGAAAATGGGTGCGCCAGACGATGAAACCACCGAGCTGGGCCCGGTGAGTTCCGCTGCCCACCTGGCGCGCGTCAGCGAGGCGGTGGAGCGCGCCAAAGCGCTGCCGCACATTCGGGTAGTGACCGGTGGTAACAAGGCTGGCGGCAAAGGCTACTACTACCAGCCAACTCTGCTGGCCGGGGCGAAGCAGGGCGATGAAATTATCCAGCGCGAGGTGTTTGGCCCGGTGGTGAGTGTCACTGTGTTCGACGACGAAGAGCAGGTGCTGGCGTGGGCCAACGATTCCCAGTACGGACTGGCATCATCGGTCTGGACCCAGGATGTGGGTCGTGCCCATCGTCTCAGCGCCCGCCTGCAGTACGGCTGCACCTGGGTGAATACTCACTTTATGCTGGTCAGCGAAATGCCGCACGGCGGGCAGAAGCTCTCCGGGTACGGCAAGGATATGTCTATGTATGGGCTGGAAGATTACACCGTGGTGCGTCATGTGATGATTAAGCACGGATAACAGTTATGTGGCTGCAATAGTAAATTATATTGCAGCCACTGCT
Organism: Citrobacter sp. GW821-FHT07H02; assembly: GCF_059418505.1. Taxonomy (NCBI): domain Bacteria; kingdom Pseudomonadati; phylum Pseudomonadota; class Gammaproteobacteria; order Enterobacterales; family Enterobacteriaceae; genus Citrobacter; species Citrobacter sp. GW821-FHT07H02. Next base: position 58,308 of record NZ_JBWKPZ010000017.1, read on the forward strand.
TTATGAAGTGGCAAGCCATCAGCCGCGACTCCCGCGCAATCATGGGCTAATTCCAGTAATTGTCTTTTAATTGTTTTGGCATCTACCGCCATATCTACCGTAGCAAAATGGATCTTATGTCCCTGAGTGACAACATACTCATTGAGCATAAAGCCAACGGCGGGATGAAGCAGAAGGCCAGCGGCATTGAGCGAAAGTGGATCCGCCTTGCTGCCGACATTCAGGGCGATATGCGCCCAACCAACAAACTCCGGTGCGACGGTACCGCGGCCAGAAACACCGCAAAACAGATGACGCCAATCAGCAGTACCACGCGGCGAGGGATGGCAAAGGCCGGGCCGTAATGGCCCACGGCAGCAGCCCTTTCGGGCTGAATGCCAGCATCAATACCATGCTGAGGGTGATGTAGTGGCACACTGAATTTGGCCTGACCTGCTCCCCGTTGAACTCATAGCACGTAGCAGACAGGCTCGGGGCCAGCCTTGTTGCGTGCAGTAATACCCTCTCAGGCAGATAAGCACCGGAAGATGCCACAGCCGTGGCCGAGAAGCGCAGCCAGCTAACGGTGATGCATCATACTCACCAGCGGGCTCTACGTGAAACAGGACGATGGAATGGGATTCAACCTTGTGCCGTGGCGGTGTGTCCTGGAAAATCGGGCGGTAGCGTGTGCAAACCGTTCTTTACGGTCAGTCAATATTTGACCGATCGTTAAAATATGGATATGTTTATGCCGAATAACAACTACCTGGCATTCAATTATTTCGACATTCTTATGAGCGGAAGACCTAGAAAATTCGACGACAGCGCAGTTATCAAGGCGGCAATGGACGTGTTTTGGTCGAACGGCTACGACGGTGCTTCCGCCGAGGAGCTGTGCGAACGAACGGGCCTGGGACGCGGCAGCCTCTACAATGCATTTGGCAACAAGCAGAAGCTCTATGAGATAGCCTTGCGCCGTTACCAGGAGCAAGGCCTTCAGGCGCAAGCGGACATCCTCAATGGTCCTGGTTCCGTCAAAGAGCGTTTGCTTGCTCTGATGCGCTGGGGCATCGAGGACGATTTGGGCCCAAACAGAGGTCGGGGCTGTATGGCCCTGTTTGCCGTGCTCGACCGTGCTGGCAAAGATCCGGTCGTTGCCGAGATCAGCCGTGTGTATGTGTTCAAGCTGGAGCAGGTGTTGTGCCATCTGTTTACAGTTGGACAGCGCAATGGCGAAGTGTCCTCAGAGTCCTCAGCATTGGAGTTATCGCGAGCCTTTCTAAGCAGCTATTACGGCCTGCGTGTGCTGGGCCAGTCCATGCCGGATCGCGAGTTTCTTGAAGATGTGATAAAGGGTACGCTGGCCAGGTTCTAAGCAGGCTGCGAATACTCAAAAAGGCCTTTTGGCCTTTTATTTTAACCAATATTGGAATGAACGTTAAAAAATGGAGTTCTGCATGCCACTAGTCATCTACATCCTTGGATTGACGATTTTTTCGTTGACCACCTCCGAGTTCATGGTCGCTGGCATGATGCCATCGCTGACCATTGCCTTTGATGTGTCGGTTACGCAAGTTGGTTACCTGATTTCCGTGTATGCGCTTGGCATGGTGGTAGGTGGCCCACTGCTGACGGCTGGCCTGCTGCGGCTACGCATGCCGAACAAGACAGCCTTGTTGTTGTTGCTGGGTCTGTATGCGGTGGCGCAATCGGTCGCTGCCGTGACCGACAGCTATGCCGTCATGACCGTGGCACGTTTCTTCACTGGTGTGACTGCATCGGCGTGCTTTGGCGCTGCGCTGTCCATCTGCGCCGATACTGTGGCTGAGGATATGCGCGGACGGGCAGCGTCCATCGTACTGGGCGGTTTGATGCTGGCGGCAGCGCTGGGTGTGCCTGTGGCCACATTGATTGACCAGCACATGGGCTGGCGCGCCAGCTTCTGGCTAGTGGCAATCCTGACCGTGGTGTGCGCGCTGGTCATCGGGGTGCGGGTTCCACGCTCCCCATCATCGACCGCCATCAGCCTGGGGGCTGAGTTGCGCGAGTTCAGGAACTGGAACCTGTGGGCTGCCTATGCTACCAGTGCGCTGATTGTCGGCGCCACCTTTGCAGCCTTCAGCTATTTCACCCCCATCCTGACCGAAGTGTCCGGTTTCTCTGCCGCGATGATCCCCTGGCTGCTTGGTAGCTACGGTATTGCTAACATCGTGGGCAATGCTGTAGTCGGACGTTATGCGGACAAGCACACATTTCCTGTCATGGCCTGGGGTTTGTCACTTTTAACGGCTGCGCTGGTGGTCTTTGCGCTGTTGGCGCATATCCCCATTGTCAGTGTTGCCATGGCGCTGGCGGTCGGTTTGGTCGGTGTTACGATGAACCCTGCAATGGTGGCTCGCGTGATGAGGGCGGCCCAGGCTGGGCCGATGGTCAATACCGTGCATAACTCGGTGATCAATATCGGTTTGGGAATGGGCGCATGGCTTGGAGGGCTGGGAATCGACGCTGGATATGGATTGAGATCACCGCTGTGGGTAGGAGTGCTGCTTGCAGTACTGGGATTGCTCAGTCTTGTACCGTATATGCACAAGAAGCGTCGGTTTCATCCTCGTCAGGTATGAGTAGAGCAAGGTCATCTACAGTCTTTGTTCCACAGTGACGTATTCATGCCCAAATCTCCTGCAATGTGGGAGATTTGGGTATGGTTGTCCCTCAAGAGAGCGTGCAAGCTACGTCCGCAGTTGGCACTCAACGGATATATTAACTTTGGTGGCTGGTGGCTGGTGGCTGGTGGCTGGTGGCTGGTGGCTGGTGGCTGGTGGCTGGTGGCTGGTGGCTGGTCAGGACTACAGGCATACATTGCGGATGCTTACATGACTGGTTGGTATTCAGAGGAGAGTGGATTTTTGATGGATAACTGCTTGATTTCATGGTGATAATAGGAACAAAAAACGACAATAACACACTGTTTATAAATGATATTTTAAATTTTACATTGAGACGTGCCCCCAAAAATGCCCCCTATACATCCTTATAGTAAATTCTTTTGAAGCTGTATCATAGCCACAGAATGATTAAGCTAGGCTGTGAACCTTCGTGCGGAACACAGCCGAAAATAAAATTATTAACTTATTATATATTTTTTAATAGCCAAAAAATCTCTAACCTTACCATCCCAATGATATTTTGAGTCTTTTGCATACTTCATTAATTCGTCAAAAAGATACTCTCTAGTATCTGTAATGATATTTTTATCTGATATACCATCAGGACAAATGTCAGTAAGATGCATCATCACATTAAATTTCTGTGTTTTACTTGATGAATCATCCTTAGAACAGGCATCAATAATAGAAGTAATAGTAATATTTTTATTTTTGCAAACCTCAGTCAAAAACTCAAACTCATCTATAGTCATATAATAAATTCTATCTTTATTTATAGATAGCTCACCATATTTTTTCTCAATCATCTCAAAGAATGAACTATCTAACAAATCTTCAATCGTTTTTCCAGTTGATATGTAATGATCCATGTGCGTTATTATTATCAAGGAATCTTTTGGAGACATATTTCTTTTATTTATAAGATTCATTGTTCGAGCACAATCTTGTCCTTGTAGAACACCTTTAATGAAGCTATTACCTAACCGTTGTTTTATAAATAGTGCAGTATTAGAGAATTTAACTGTTTTATCCGGCTCAATTGCTTTTGAGTCTATATAAACATTCCCGTCAATCTCTTGAACAATAAAGTCCACCACTTTAGTATTTTCATGGATTTTATTTGCGCGATACAACTTGATGATTTCACTTTCTTTAATTACATTATCGAAAACTTCATCTAATAAGTTACCAACATAGAACTCCATGGCCTTTCCAAACTTTAACTTATAATCTGAAGACAATTCTTTTTTTAGTAAAGAAGGCACTAGAGCTGTAAGTGAGGCTCTCAAGATATGCTTACTAAGAATGACCAATCCATCATCAGTAAGTATCAATGGTTTGTTGAGCATTGGTGTATCTAAATAATACTCAATATCTCTTTGCTGGTCATCTTTGTAAAGACTCATAAAATCTCTCAACTCAGTCCATTTTACTGATACTAAATTAAGATATTTCTTTAATGTTTCAACGCCAAAATACGGAACCAAATGAATCAAATAAACATTTGAATAAATAAATGATGACTCTTTACCATCATCAACACATGAATAAATTGCAAAATAAGCACTAATTTTATAATAATCCTCAAGAGTTATCCCATATAACTTTTGAAAATTCCTCTCAAAATAACCACCTCCATAAGTGCTATACCAATAATACTGCCGAGCTAAAGTGTTCAACTCTAATTTCATAGGGACTTGATATAACTTTTGGTTAATTATCATTCTTCTTATACTTAACAAAATTTTATTATTATCGAAGATCCCTTCAACCTCGCTTTGAAGATTATAAATCCTATTAACAATATCAATAAAGTCCCTTTCCTTCATCACCTTTGGATTTGATTTTATTTTTTCTGTAAACTTCCATTTTAAAGCCAAAAAACAACACCACGGAAAATTAGATATAACACCAGTTTTAGGATCACGTATCCTTTGGAAATGCTGATACATATTATTAAAAAAAGAATCATCATCATAAGTTGAGAGTTTCTTTTTTATTGAATCAACTTTTCCGCCATAATTTTTTGGAGTTTCGATTTGTAGTGGAAATCCCGATTTCATTGTTGCCTCCTATTTTTACTATTAGTAGTAATACTACTTTCTATCTTATAGCACGCGCTATCATTTAGACAATATTCAAAGAGTTAATATCAGTTATTACAACACTGCACTGCACAGTACTCTAGTGCATAGAAATCCCATCCTCCCTGCCACATACTACCTGTAAAGACTTGCTATGGGATGATCTAACAAAAATTAGTTTACAACTAACCAAAATGGCACTACACCGCACCCGCCTGCGGTTTTCATATCACTAAAATTTTTCAGTTGTGATTTTTTACAAACGATACCGCCAGCCCACGCCCGTACTGGGGATGCACTGCGAGACAGGAACTGAAAAGAATGAAAAGAAATTCAGCTTTTTTCAGTTTTACTGTCCGTCGCATTTGTGGCCTGAATACGCAACACTATGATATTAAATGGATAATTTATTTTAGGTGTGTGATTTTATGAAGGTTTGTGAAATATGAAAAACATAACCAGTTGAAAAATAATAATTTTATATCCGTATAAACTGAAATCCTGTGTTCAGGTTCCGGGAACGGATCGGCCATTCCCGACGCATACTTTACCCATTCTTTTGCGCAGCCAGCAGCAACTTTAAAGCCTTTTCCCGTTCCTCGGGTGGAATTGCATCAATTAGCTCTTTAACCCTTCCCTGCCCGTTCAGCGCGCTTGGACTAACGGAATGGGAGAAAGCAACATTCATCACAAACGAGTGACCGCACTCCACATTAGAGCAATAGCAGTACACATCGTACAGTTGTGGGTGTTTCCTGTTTGTTTTACCTATCCGCGCTACTGCCTGACATGTGGGGCAGTACATTCTCATCATCTTCATCGTTCTGTGCCCTATACTGTTGCCCGCCAGAAGAAGGGATTTGTCTCCCTACCTCTTGTTCTGAACGTGTAACACTGGTAACACGTGTAACGCCATTGATTTAAAAGGATTTAATCTGTTACCAGTTAGCATAATCAAGAGGTAACGCGTGGTAACACACCATTTTTTGTTACCAGTGTTACCAGTCAGTATTTTTGACTGGTAACACTGAAGAACCGCATCAGTAACGGGTGTTACCTCTGTTACCAGTGTTACCTCATAAAAATAAGACTCACGCGATGATTACTCAGGTTCGGCGCTTCCCAGTACCTGTGTATTGAACTGGTACACACGTTTAAGCCCTATTTCTGGCAGGCGAATGCTGTTTTGCGTCCGGCCATCTTCACCGGGTTTCAGCCAGCCCGCGTCCACACACAACCTGGCCACCTTACGCGAGTCAAATCCCTTACAGATCTCCTTCCAGCCTGACGGGAGAACGTAGAACGTCACAACCGGCTCGGTCACGTTGTCTCCTTTATCGACTTTTCTGAATCCCATCATTGAAACAGGCCGGTTCCTGTCGTCATTCCAGTCAGCAAACCGACTGAACTGATTACGCGTCATGAAGTCCCGTACCTGTTCAAGTGCCGCTTTATCTTCCTGATTAGCTGTATGGCCCCGGTCAGACATCCATGCAGCCAGGCAACTTTGAGCGGCACGAAAGGCCTCTCCCTCCGGCCATCCTGTGATGCCCGCTTTTGTGGCCAGCTCCCCGGCCATCGCAACCAGAGCAAAACGGGTAACAGCCCGGCCAACCTGATTCCCGGCATTTTCCGGCGTTAGCCTTCGGGTGTACTCTTTCAATAAGGCTTTCGCCTGACTGGTCAGTTCCGGCAGATCAGCGGTCAGGCAATGCAGCCAGTCGCGGAATGGTGCACCATGATAATGCGCTACGTGCTGCTCAAGATGCTCAGCCAGGGTTTTCCCGCTACTGAAACCATGAAGTTCTTCAAACACGCCATATTTGCCTGAATCACTTGGGATCTGGATCATTCTGACCTCAACCCCGGCATACGTACGTTCCCCGGCGCTTGCCGCATGTTCCACCAGTGACAGTTCCCCGGTGGACAGAAACAACAGATTCCAGCGGTTGGTTTCCCTTACCGAACCATCTGTTCTGGCTCTGGCTTTGCCCTGCCCGTTAGCCAGCATATAAGCGATATTCCCCGCCTCCCTGCCGTCAACCTCCCGGATTTCATCCAGCATCAGCGTGGCATCATTGCGGCGGCTCGCCGTTCCTTCTAATGCATTCCCCGTCGCCCTCCACGTATGCCAGAAATCTGTTCCACCACATACCGATGCAGCCACTTTCATCGTCGTGGTTTTACCGTCTGTTGATTCCCCTTTGAGGTGATAACCTCCACCGCCGATACCAACCAGTTTCAGAAGGGGGGCAGCAAATGCCAGACTCACCGCAAAGGCAAGACGGGCATTATTTATGCAGTAACGGCCTATATTTTCACGCCAGTCCTCTGATGTGCCGCTGACACGAAAATCACGCCCCTGCACACTCGACGTTTGTAAGATGACTGACTGGGCTTCGCGCCCTATCACTTCATCCTGGAGAACGTAAACCCCGCCGTGCCAGCCCGTTTTATTCACACAGGTTACTTTTCTGTCCGGTTTACACAGCGAGATATATTCCATCAGGAATGCTCTGGCCATGCCGTTAATGTTGATGTACGAAAGCCCGTTAACCAGCAGAACGCGGCGCAGCTCTTCCCCGCTGCCACCCAGCATCTCCATCGGCATTGCCCATTTACGGCTGTTTCCGTTGGTATCTTCCCATTCCAGCAAACGCCCGTAATTACTCCCATCAGCATCACTGGTGATTGCCGTCACCCGCAACGGACTGGAAATTTTGATATTACGTATCTCCGTATCGCCATCAGACTTATTAACCAGCTTGTCGTACCACAAATATTCTTTTGTCAGCCGGAACCCTTCTGGTAAACGGGTCTGCCCTTTACCATGCAGCGTCATTTCTTCCCGAAAGGCATCTCTCGCCCGTTCTTTCCCCACTTCCTGCCGATAATCATCCCAGTCAGCCTTATGGCGTACCGGAGGGAGCGTTACCCAGCCATCCACCGCTTTGGCGGCTTTCTCTGCCTGAATACGCCCGGTGTTTTCTTTCCCGTCAGCCAGATCATTATCTCCGGCCAGAATGATCCGGGTTTCCGGCCAGCGTTTTCGGATCTGCTCCGTCACCTTCAGTAAATTGGTGGCAGCGACAGCCGCCACGATCCATCCTTCAGTCAGCAGACTGACGGTAAGCGCCGTGGCAAAACCCTCAGTGATAATCACCTGTTCAGGTGTTTCAGCGGGTATATCGGTCAGGGCAATGAATGCGCCAGACAGCTGGCTACCGGGCAGCAGACTTTTATCCCCGTCAGGATTGATAAGCTGACCACCGGTAATATTCCCGGAGATATCCGTCAACGGCAGCAGTAATGAACCGGAGGAAAATGTTATTCCGGCCAGATTCAAAGGCTGTGACAGCAAGGGAAGTGAATACCCGTGTAAGCCCTTGTTTGTCAGATAGACCGGCTCACCATTGCAGGACTGCTGTCTGAGTCTGGTATATCGCTCCGCACCCGCTTCTTTTCCTGCGGCCTTTTTCCTGGCTGGCAAAGCGGGCTTCTCCTGTATTTCGGGTAATGCAAGCGCCTCAGATACCATCCCGGCGGCTTCTTTTATCTTTCTTCCTGTCACCAGACGAACCAGATCAAGACCATCGCCATGACCGCACTGATTACAAAACCACGTCCCACGCCCCGCTTTATCGTCCAGTCGAAAGCGATCTTTGCCACCACAGGCAGGGCAAGCCCCATGATGTCCTGCGGACGGTACTTTGATACCTAATGCTGACAGGATATAAGGCCAGCGCCCAATCGCAGCCCCGGAAATCGTGGATACAGACTGTGTTTTCACAGCAGCACCTCCTGACCTTCCGGCTTCACAAATTCAAAACCTTCGGGTAGTTCGCCATCAGGTGCACCGAAAATAATATCCCGGTAAACCTCACGCATCTCTGTGACACCAAAAACTGACAGGCGAATATTTTCTGACATAAAGCCTGGTTTAAGCATTTTTTCCAGTTTCTCTGCGGCCAGTATGCAACCAGCATCAGCCCCAAACTCATTCACCCACGGCATTTCAATATGGTAAATAATATTGCTCACCACTTTTTCGTGGGTGAGTTCTATTCGTTCGCCATCTTCAATATAAACAGGTTCATTATGAACACGCTCCATTAAGGAAATGAATGCATCAGCAATGTAGTACCGTAAGACCGCTGTTCGTAAAGCATGCGCCTTTAAATTTTGATTATTATTCATCGCGCATCTCTCCCTTAATTGTGCTGGTTTCCTTAACAACGCCATCCAGTTGTTCAGCAATACAGGCCACTAAAGCCGCAGCGCCTTCCGCTGAAACAGTTCTCGCTCCATTCACTGTGGGAACGGACAAGACCTCTGCAAGAAACTCACTGGCCAGTGCCGCCCGTAACAGACGACTCTCACCCAATTCACTCAATATGCAGCCTTGCTGAAAATTCATGGATTTCATGCAACCACCTCCCCGGCGCTTTTCACAGGGATACGGGCAGCAAAGCTCAGGATAAATTCAGTGGCAAGTTTAAGGCGTGCAGCATGTTCACAGTCTGCGATTACACGCACAGGGCGTGGACGGGCATCACGGTCTGTACGGCGGACAGCCAGAAAGACAAAGGTAAATTCAGGGTGAGATAAAGCAGGGACTGTAGCCATAATGGCAACCTCCGTTAGATAGCGGGTAACGCTACCACCGGAGTTTCCACGCTCATGGGTGGTAGCCCAGACGGGGGTGGAAATACCGGCTCTAACGGATACCGGCCTGACCGAGGTCAGCCCCGCCTGAGCCACCATTACACGATAGCTACAACAGTAAAGAAACCGCTGTACAGGTAACAGGTGCACAAAGGCAAAGACACAAAAAAAGACGCATGGCGCGTCTGGTGTCGCCGTTAGATTACTCGGGTTTCCACGCCCGGCTGCCGATTTTGCGGCAACCTTTAAACTATATCCCGCATATTCCTGGCGAGGCAAGAAATTTATAACCGAAAACTGATGATTGCCTGGATTAATTAACGCTGGCATGCTTAAGCCTCTGCTTAAAAATAGTTCTTCATTTTTCCTGATGCTGTAAACGAGACCCGCCTCTGAGCGGGTCTTTCTGTCGCTAAGTCAATCCGCAAACGTCAGGGCGCTCTCATCGACAGCCGCGTACAGTTCTGGTTCACCGAGTGCATAGCCTTCATTGCGCAGGTAGGAATGTACGTATTCACTGTTTTCATCATCAAACTCAGCACGAAACCAGCGTGTTATCGCCTGGGTGTAAATATGCAGATTATCCAGCGTCGTTACTGCCAGACGCTTACCCGGCATAAACGGGGGAATAAACGCAAAGCGGCCAGCAACAGAACTTGTAGCCATCTGTGCAGCATTCACATCAGCCGGGCGGTCTGCGGCATTAAATAACTTCAGGCGTTGATGTGCTGCCAGCTCTGCCCCAACCAGTACAACCAGACGGGGATCTTCACGAAACTGCTCAGCAATAAGCTCAGTAATCAGATGGTTGGCCAGAGCATCAATATTTTTCCAAGTGCCAGTCTCTCCCAGAGTGACAGACTCAGAGATGATTTGCTTCCCGTTCCCGTAGGCTTTCGCCAGTGCATGCCAGCCAATATTGACATCCTCTCCTTTTTTATTGATTTCCGGGTTTGTAGTATTTGCAATCGACACACCATTGAAACCGACCCTCAGCATGTCCAGCGCATATGCCTGGGCAAAAAAGCTCTCAACCGTTTTCTCAAACTCATCCGGCACGCCAGTATGGTAAATATGAGACATATCGGAATAGCTGATCCGGGCACAGGTATCCGTCTCTGTCAGAAAGAACTCCGTACCATTGACTGCCATTTTTTTGTGGAAACGGCCACCATCCACACGTCCGGTATGTAGTTCACTGGTACCAATATTGACGGCATTACCTGACACGGCGTTAACATCACGTAGGGTGATATTTTTAATAAGCCACCCGGATTCCAGAATTGAGGTACGCAGTATATTTTCAGAGGATTCGCTTAATGCAAAGCGTCTGTTTGATTCCTCCTGATAGTTAGTGCCAGTGACGAATTTATTATGATAACGACGTGCTGCGTCCGGCCTTTCAGTTTTGAAGGCATACATAGTTTTTCACCTTTTTAGTATTTAAGAAAAGATTTTATTTTTGTACTCAGCAACCCGATTGTATTTCATTACATGCTCAACATAATCCCGGTCACTTACGACTGAACGTAATACATAATTATCTGCTCGATAGTACTCCCTGTAAGCCATAGCTCTTGCCATTCCACCGTTATTTAATACATAACGATCAGTTGGAACGCTACAACGGCTAATAATTTCACTCACAGAATCAGACAAAGATTTGAGTGCATCTGTAATAAATTTAATATCACGGACAACGTCACCGTCATTAAACACAGAAATAAAATCAGCAGGAATCTGGCCGGATTGAGGAAATATGTTCAGTAAACGCTTCTCAACTCCCTTACCAATGTAGTTAACTTCATCGGCCAGTACGCCCGGTAAAAGCTTAATTGTGCTCAGTCGGCTATGTTGCTCATTCAGCCGGGAAACAGCCAGATGGTAACACCGTTCAGCATCCGCTCGTCCAGCATGCCCCGTTTTATTCGTTTTGGCTTCAGCAATGCTACTGACGCCGTTTTTTGAGAATGTGCTTTTCCATGCAACTTCCGCATTTGTCACTTCTCGCTGCCGGAAAGATAACTCTTCCTCTTCCTGACGACACAACTGGGCATAACGGCTCAGGAGCAGGTTGATCTCATTCGCCACAGCTTCCGTATCAGGTACTGTTAACCCCGTAAGTGAATACAACTTTTCACCTTTAGCGCGCAGCTTATTCAGTGAATATATTTCAATAATACGCACAATACAGGCCGTGTCGCTATGAGTCTCTTTAAACGGGCTTACTTTATAGTTTCCTAACACGGAAACATATTCATTCTTAATTGGAAGGGATATGTATTGACTCCCCGCCGGTTGTAGACGGTAATTCATATAAACTCCTCATAAATGCTACTAATACTAATGTTTTTACTCTGAAGAATGACTATCACGCCAAGCATAGTAGTCACCGGCATGCCATCGAGACATACGACCTAATTTGATTGGTTTAGGAAAACGACCTAGAGAAATCAGTTTATAAATCCATTTATCAGTAAACAGACAATCAGATGTAATGAATTTCATATCAATGAGCGAGTCAGCAGAAGGACGATTATCAGTAAACCCCATAATGAGTTCCTCTCTATGTATCAATCTATATCAACGAAGAGGATTAAAACATCGTTCAAAAATATAAAAAAGGCGAGTAAGCAAAAAATACTTACCCACCAATAATGTTAATTATTTGTAAAGATTGGTTTTTTGAAAATACTAGCAATCATTTTGCAGATTACTTCGAATGATAAGGGCGGTTCTTTCTTATCAGGCCAAAATTCGGCTGCTCGGGAAAAAACAAGCTTTGTTAGCGCTGTAGCATTGTCTTTTTTGACATTAGAGTTTTCTTTGTAAAGATAAATGGCCACACTCAAAACTTGATTTCGCTTTGTTGCATGTCGCTCTTGTTGTGCAATTGATAGCGACTTATATACCTCCGAAGAAGAAACATCATTATTAATAATATTATACAGTTTTCGAACATCATCGCTTTCTATATATCCATCATGCTCAAAAAAAAGCCCATCAGAATTTTTCCAGTCTATCTGAAAGAACTTTATCTCTTCTGAAAACACTTCCCCTGCTGGAACAAGAAGAGATGGGTATACTGGGAATTGCCCACTAAAATAAATAAAATCCTTCTGGATTCCTGGTGGGTATTTAAAATAACCTTTTATACGTGAAATAACTAAATTCTTGTCATTTTTTATCTCATGTATTTTTATGAGACTATATTGACTAATATAACTATACCCCTCGTCATCCTTATCCAATGAATCAAGATGATTAATAAATTCATTTATACATCTAACTCGATGCTTTGAGAAATTACCCTCCCTGCCAACATATGCAGAGAATGAAAGTTCATTCTCTCCTGCCAGATAAAAAACATCCGCCTCTTCGCAATTTAGCATCTTAGCAACTTCTGCTACTTGATAATGCGTGCGAAATAGTTTCAAAGGAATGGTTTTATTAGCCATTACGATTCATTCCCTCAATAAAATCAGCATACCATTGCATCATTTCTCTGCGTCCTTCCAGATATTGAGCATGGTTATAAATTCCGCGAATAGAATTTTTATCTAAATGAGCAAGCTGGGTTTCAATCCATGCACTGTTAAATCCTTTCTCATGCAGAATTGTACTCATCGTATGCCTGAAACCATGCCCCGTAACACGCCCTGCATATCCAATACGTTTAAACACCTGATTAATGCTTGCTTCACTCATAAATTTGCTAGGATCGTTGCGTCCAGGGAACATCAGCGGGTAGTTCCCAGTTAGTTCTTTCAAACATTTGAGATGGGATAATACTTGTTTTGGCAACGGGACAATATGGCTCCTACGCATTTTCATACGTTCTTTTGGGATCTCCCACACCGCATTATCAAAATCCACCTCACGCCACTCACCTGCTCTTAATTCTCCTGTTCTTAGACCCGTCAGGATAAGTAAATGTGCCCCCAGCAATACAATTGGGCTTCCTGAATAAGCGTTAAGGGCAGTAAAGAACTCCGGCAGCTCGTTGGCTTTGAGGAATGGATAGTGGACTGCTTCATGTCCTTGCATCGCACTGGCAAGATCCGGTGCAGGATTGTAGATTGCTCTACCCGTTACGATGGCATAGCGGAAAACTTCACCGCATCGCTGACGGACTTTCTTCGCTTTCTCCATAGCACCTCGTGCTTCTATCAACCTCAGTACTTCAAGTAGTTCAAGGGGCTGAATATCGGCTATAGGTCTGTGTCCAATATGCGGGAAAATGTCTTTCTCAAACGCCTCAATTATGTCTGAAGCATAGCCCTCAGACCATTTGGGAGATTTCATTTTGTGCCACTCTAACGCCACTTCTCTAAATGGGTTAAGTGTCTCGATCGCTGCGTTTAAAGCATGCTTCTTTGCTTTTTTCACTTCGCCAGGATCTTCACCAGCGACGAGTAGTTTCTTTGCGTCTTCGCGTTTTTGCCTGGCATCGGCGAGGGTGACTGTTGGATAGACACCAAAGGACAAGCGCTTCTCTTTACCAGCAAAACGGTACTTCATACGCCAGTAACGCGAGCCATTAGGTTCAACCTGAAGGTACAGGCCACCTCCATCAGATAGCTTATAGCTCTTCTCTTTTCCTTTAGCGGCTTCAACCTTGCGGGCATTCAGCATCATTGGGGGCACATTTCCTAGACCGAACAGAACATGCCCCCGATTGTGCCCCCAATTGTATGTTGATTTCAAGAGATAGGGGTTGACGTCAAATGACGAAGAATCGCGTAATATCTATGTTTTTAAAGGGTTTTGTTGATTTGAGATGACTTGGAAATACTAAGGGATGGTGCCGATAATAGGAGTCGAACCTACGACCTTCGCATTACGAATGCGCTGCTCTACCAACTGAGCTATATCGGCCCTGATAAGGACATGTCCACAAGTGCGAACACGGGGTAGAAGGTTAAAACTAACCGGGCGATGCGTCAATGGCCTTGCGAATCAAACGCCTATTTTTGCATCACCCGGTGTCAATTATGCACGAATAGTGTCGTCACCAATGCCAATCCACTTGTAAGTGGTCAGTGCTTCCAGTCCCATCGGACCGCGTGCGTGCAATTTTTGCGTGCTCACGGCCACTTCCGCACCGAGACCAAACTGACCGCCATCGGTAAAGCGTGTCGAGGCGTTAACGTACACAGCTGATGAATCCACTTCGTTTACGAAACGATCGGCGTTGCGCAGCGTACGCGTCAAAATGGCGTCGGAGTGTTGAGTGCCGTGCTCACGAATATGGGCAATGGCATCATCAAGGTCAGTCACGATTTTGACATTCAGATCCAGCGACAAAAACTCGTCGTCGTACTCTTGCGCTTTCACCGCTACCACGTTCGCCGGTCCCGCGCTCAGCAATGCCAGCGCCACGGGGTCAGCGTGCAGCGTAACGCCACTCTCCGCCATCTGCTGGCTCAGTGCAGGTAGAAAGCGCTCCGCGATATCCTGATGCACCAGCAGCGTTTCCACCGTGTTACAGGTGCTCGGGCGCTGGGTCTTGGCATTGACGATGATCTTCAGCGCCGGAGCAATCTCTGCACTGTCATCAACATAGATATGGCATACGCCAATTCCGCCCGTGATCACCGGGATCGTAGCGTGCTCGCGACACAGTTTGTGCAGCCCAGCGCCGCCGCGCGGGATCAGCATGTCGATATATTTGTCCATGCGCAGCATTTCGTTCACCAGCGCACGATCCGGGCTTTCGATCGCCTGTACGGCGGCTTCTGGTAGACCGCAGGCTTTTAATGCCTGCTGGATCACGCGTACCGTTGCCGCATTGGTGCGATACGTCTCTTTCCCGCCGCGCAAAATCGCGGCGTTGCCTGTTTTCAGGCACAGAGACGCAACATCAACGGTGACGTTAGGACGCGCTTCGTAAATGACGCCAATGACGCCCAGCGGTACACGACGGCGCTCCAGACGCAGGCCGCTGTCGAGTAATCCACCGTCGATCACCTGTCCGACCGGATCGGCCAAATTACAGACCTGGCGAACGTCATCGGCAATCGCTTTCAGCCGTGCAGGCGTCAGCGCCAGACGGTCCAGCATCGCCTCGCTCAAACCGTTAGCGCGCGCTTCGGCTACATCCTGCGCATTTGCGTTCAGGATAGTGTCAGTTTGTGCTTCCAGCTCATCGGCTATTTTTTCCAGCACGCGGTTTTTTTCACGGCTGGAAAGCAACGCCAGCTTATACGACGCTGCTTTGGCAGCAATACCCATTTGTTCCAGCATACGTCGCTCCTTAGCGGGTGATCATGTCATCGCGATGGACGGCAACCGGGCCATATTCATAGCCAAGAATAGCGTCAATCTGTTGAGAGTGGTGACCCGCGATACGGCGTAGCGCGTCGCTGTTATAGCGGCTAACGCCATGAGCGATATCACGCCCTTCCAGATTGCAGATGCGGATCACTTCACCACGCGAGAAGTTACCTGTCACGCTTTTAATACCTTTTGGCAATAACGAGCTCCCGCGTTCCAGAATCGCTGAAGAAGCCCCTTCATCAACGGTAATTTCACCGGCGGGCGGCGCACCGAAAATCCAGCGTTTACGGTTCTCCAGTGGAGAGGCTTGCGCGTGGAAGCGTGTACCGACGGAAACACCTTCCATCACATCACCAATGACACCCGGTTTGCTGCCTGCGGCAATGATCGTGTCAATACCTGCGCGGCAGGCTACATCCGCCGCCTGTAGCTTCGTTCCCATACCGCCTGTCCCGAGGCCAGAAACGCTGTCTCCGGCGATAGAACGCAGCGCGTCATCAATACCGTAAACGTCTTTGATTAACTCGGCTTGCGGGTTGGTGCGCGGGTCGGCGGTGAACAGTCCCTGCTGATCGGTCAGCAGCAGCAGTTTATCGGCACCGGCCAGAATCGCCGCCAGCGCAGAAAGATTGTCATTGTCGCCGACTTTAATTTCAGCGGTCGCAACCGCATCGTTCTCATTAATGACAGGGACGATGTGGTTGTCCAGTAACGCACGCAGCGTGTCACGGGCGTTAAGAAAACGCTCCCGATCTTCCATATCTGCACGCGTCAGCAGCATCTGCCCGACATGAATGCCATAAATAGAAAATAGCTGTTCCCAAAGCTGGATCAGACGACTCTGCCCTACCGCTGCCAGCAGCTGTTTAGACGCAATGGTCGCCGGAAGCTCTGGATAACCAAGATGCTCACGCCCGGCGGCAATCGCCCCCGAGGTAACGATAACAATACGATGCCCCGCGGCATGTAGCTGCGCACATTGGCGAACAAGTTCAACGATATGGGCACGGTTCAGGCGGCGCGATCCGCCTGTTAGCACACTGGTGCCAAGTTTTACCACCAGCGTCTGACTGTCACTCATGATTCTCTGCCGTTCAAAGTGGGAAAAATGATATCAAACGAACGTTTTAGCAGGACTGGCGGCGGTTGCCAATAACCAGCGTACAAAGCATGAGACTTTGTTGAGCAGGATCAGCAAGCGTAGCGGCAATTTTTGACGTTTTTATTACTGTAATAATAAATCACCCTTTTTTAAAAATAGTCTTAATTTGTCATAAAACCTTCACTGCCAAACGTTAAAAATCCTCCTGTTTTTTTAACGGGGATCGCACCCAGCAAATTTTAGCGCGTTATTTAAATCAGGAATGAAAATGAAAAAGAGCTCTCTGGCATTAATGGTGATGGGTATTGTTGCATCAGCATCTGTACACGCAGCAGAAGTCTATAACAAAGACGGAAATAAACTGGATGTATATGGCAAAGTGAAAGCAATGCACTATATGAGCGACAATGACAGTAAAGACGGCGACCAAAGTTATGTGCGTTTTGGGTTTAAAGGTGAAACGCAAATTAATGACCAATTGACCGGCTATGGTCGCTGGGAAGCAGAATTTGCCGCCAACAAAGCAGAAAGCGATTCATCACAACAAAAAACGCGTCTGGCCTTCGCGGGTTTGAAATTAAATAATATGGGTTCCTTTGATTACGGCCGTAATCTGGGCGCACTGTATGATGTCGAAGCCTGGACCGATATGTTCCCGGAGTTTGGCGGTGACTCTTCCGCACAGACCGATAACTTTATGACCAAGCGCGCCAGCGGTCTGGCGACGTACAGGAATACAGACTTCTTTGGCGTTATCGATGGCCTCGATATCACACTGCAATATCAGGGGAAAAACGAAGACCGTGATGTGAAAAAACAGAACGGCGACGGTTTTGGCACCTCTCTGACCTATGATTTCGGCGGCAGTGATTTCGCCATCAGCGGCGCGTATACCAACTCTGACCGAACCAATGAGCAAAATCTACAAAGCCGGGGCACCGGTGATAAAGCGGAAGCTTGGGCGACCGGCTTAAAATATGATGCTAACGATATTTATCTGGCAACCTTCTATTCCGAAACCCGCAATATGACCCCCATTTCGGGTGGTTTTGCGAATAAGACACAAAACTTTGAAGCCGTGGCCCAGTATCAATTTGACTTTGGTCTGCGCCCGTCGCTGGGGTATGTCCTGTCAAAAGGTAAAGATATTGAAGGTGTAGGCGATGAAGATCTGGTGAATTATATCGATGTCGGCGCGACATATTACTTCAACAAAAATATGTCCGCATTTGTTGATTATAAAATCAACCAACTGGACAGCGACAATAAGCTCGCGATCAACAACGATGATATCGTTGCTGTGGGGATGACCTACCAATTCTGATGCGTTGGCCGTATGGCTTCACGAAGCCATACGGCCAAATATCTATTACGCGGATAATTTAACCGGCTCTTTAAAGTTCTCAGCGGGTTCCAGCGCCAGATTTAAAGACTTCAGCAACTCGCGCAATTTTTCATGAAACTCGCGTAAGGTGTATTCCAGTCGGTCTACAACCTCAGCCTCTTTTATGGGTACGGCGGTCCAGTTACCGTCTTTGTCAAACAGACCAAACTGGTAGCTGTAGGTAAAGCGCTTCTCTTGCGCTTCCAGTTCCATCCACCATCCCCAAAACTCACGCTTTTCAGGCGCAGGCTTCACGTTGACGCAAACTGCCAGACAATCGAAAAAAAATCGATTATCTTCGCACTGCCCTTCACGGATGTAAGGGCCGAGCGCGGTAAATTTCTTAATCAACCTACTTCTCGGGTGTCCACTCGGTAACGTCATTGCGATCTCCTTAGGTGAAGCAACTGTTTTACCAAATCGATAAAATTTAGCAATCTATTAACACAATCTCTGATTGATCCACTCAGCAATTTCTTTCAGAGCTTTGTCAAAATTGCGATACACCGGATTAAACGGGATCTCCATCAACTTACCGTCCGAAGATGAAGATGCGATTAAGCGCGACTCCTCTTCCGGGCTAAACGGATCGTTTTTCCAGAAGCCCGATAACATCGGCGTAGGACAACGTCTACCCAACAATCCCTGAACCTTCAGAGAGTAGCGATTCAGTTCGACCCGCAGCGCCTCATCGGACGCATCGTGCATCCCCAGACGGCTGGCCAGAACGTCAAGATACATTTCGGGTACTGCCCCCTGCCGTTGCGGATCGCTTAACAGCGCATGTACCACTGGTCCCAGACACGCCACCGCTTTCAAACGAGGCGCTTCGAGATAAGCCAGGCGTACCGCGACGTTAGCGCCAAAGCGAAAACCAAATGCCGCCACGCGGGTATGATCCACCCAGGCAACGTCAGGCAACGCTCTCAGGACATGCTGATGCAATTGACTGGAGTCCTGCGTCAATTTCCATTTTGAGGAGAAGCCCACCGACGGCATATCCAGCGTCAACATGGCGATACCGCGCGGCGCGAAATAGCGCTCATACAGCGTGTAATAGTCGGTTTGCATGGCATCGAGGCCCCCACACATTAACACCGTTGGGAACGGACCATCGCCTTTTGGCATATGCAAAAAGCCCGTAACCGGCGCGCCGCCGGGCACGGAAAATTCTATTTCACGTAATGTACCGGGTAATCGTTGCGCCGCCTCTTCGTAGGCACGGTTCGCCAGAGCCTGTGCCTGCTCCGCCAGATCGTCGCCTTTCAAATGCGGATAGGCGGCAATGCTGTATAAGGTGGCTGCATGTAACCAGTGGCGGCCGCTGAGTTGCGCGTCTTGCTCCTGGCTGGCCTTCTGCTGCCACTCCATGGCCTGTTTTGCCCATTCATAGATCCAGTTGCCGCCACGATAGCCGATAACCGTGTCGTACAACTCCTTGTCTGTCCGCTCGGCCTCGCTCATGACAATGCGGGCCTGCACTTCAAGGATTTCACGGGGGTCGACACCGCGCCAGATCCACATCAGACGGTTAACCATGCGATACCAGTGTGGAATGGTTTTACCATCCAGCGTGGACTGCACAGGCGATGACGTTCCGTTATTGAATCGACGGACAAGCGTGGACGTTTCAGGGTGTTTGAAGCGGGGTTTAAACAGGGTTTCGCTGAGGTTAGCCTGTGACATTCGTGCAGCCTCCATAGGTACTTACTGAGGCCTATTGTAACGCGTGTGTGAGTAAAAAGAACAACGCCCGGCATAACCGGGCGTTGAAAATTTCAGAGATTAGCGACCGGAAATCGGCGGAATGAACACGACGCCCATATCCCACGGTTGCTCAATCCAGGTATCCTGAGGAATATCAACAACATAATCGTTCACCAGCGGACGACCAGCCGGTTTCGCGAAGATGGTGACAAAATGTGCCTTAGGATACATTTCACGGATCGCCACGGCGGTGCCGCCGGTATCGACCAGGTCATCGATCACGATGAAACCTTCGCCGTCGCCTTCCGCACGTTTCACCACTTTCAGCTCGCGCTGGTTGTCGTGGTCATAGCTGGAAATGCAAACGGTATCGACATGGCGAATACCCAACTCACGTGCCAACAATGCGCCCGGTACCAGACCACCACGGCTAACGGCAATAATGCCTTTCCATTGTTCAGAAGGCAGCAGGCGGCTTGCCAGTTTGCGTGCGTGAATCTGCAACATGTCCCAGGTGACGACGTATTTTTCGCTCATGTGAAGTGTCCCAGCCTGTGTATCTACGGCTTAAAAAGTGTTCGAGGGGGAAATAGGTTGCGCGAGATTATAGAGATCTGACGCGCTAAAAACCAGTGTTTAGCGGAATCCGCCCCTCTTTTACGTGCTTTCTACTACCCGCCGCCGGATAAAGTGGTATTCTCAATTGCATCTCGCAAGCCTGACTTGTGGTGTTTTATATTCTGCTAACCCTGTGGCCTGCAAGAAAGTTTCGCAGGACATCGCCAAGGAGACTCATCGTGTCTGAACTGTCTCAATTATCTCCACAACCGTTGTGGGATATTTTTGCAAAAATTTGTTCAATTCCTCATCCTTCTTATCATGAAGAACAACTCGCTGAGCACATTGTCGGCTGGGCAAACGAGAAAGGTTTCCACGTAGAGCGCGACCAGGTCGGGAATATCCTGATTCGCAAACCTGCTACCGCAGGTATGGAAAACCGCAAGCCGGTCGTCCTGCAGGCGCATCTCGATATGGTGCCGCAGAAAAACAACGACACCGTACACGACTTCGCCAAAGATCCTATCCAGCCGTATATCGACGGCGAATGGGTGAAAGCGCGCGGCACGACGCTTGGGGCAGATAACGGCATTGGTATGGCGTCCGCTCTGGCGGTGCTCGCTGACGATAGCGTCGTTCACGGCCCGCTGGAAGTGCTGCTGACCATGACCGAAGAAGCGGGTATGGATGGCGCATTTGGCCTCCAGGCAAATTGGCTGCAGGCAGACATTCTGATCAACACCGACTCCGAAGAAGAAGGTGAGATCTACATGGGATGTGCCGGTGGTATCGACTTCACCTCTAACCTGCCACTGACCCGTGAAGCGGTTCCCGCAGGTTTCGAAAGCTTCAAACTGACCCTGAAAGGGCTGAAAGGCGGCCACTCTGGCGGCGAAATCCACGTCGGTTTGGGTAATGCCAACAAACTGCTGGTTCGTTTCCTGGCGGGCCATGCTGAAGAGTTAGATCTGCGCCTGGTGGATTTCAACGGCGGTACTCTGCGTAACGCTATCCCGCGTGAAGCCTTTGCTACCGTTGCCGTTGCCGCTGATAAAGTCGACGCCCTGAAAGCCCTGGCGAACACTTATCAGGAAATCCTGAAAAACGAACTGGCGGCAAAAGAGAAAAATCTGGTTGTTCTGCTGGATGCCGTTGCCAACGAGAAAGCGGCGTTGACCACATCCTCTCGCGATGACTTCATCCGCCTGTTGAACGCCACGCCAAACGGCGTGATCCGTAATTCCGACGTGGCGAAAGGCGTCGTCGAAACCTCCCTGAACGTGGGTGTGGTCACCATGACCGACGACAACGTGGAAATCCACTGTCTGATCCGCTCGCTGATCGACAGCGGTAAAGACTACGTGGTGAGCATGCTGGATTCTCTGGGCAAGCTGGCTGGCGCGAAAACGCAGGCGAAAGGCGGTTACCCAGGCTGGCAGCCGGATGCCAACTCCCCGGTCATGCACCTCGTGCGTGAAACCTATCAGCGTCTGTTTAACAAGACGCCGAACATCCAGATCATCCACGCCGGTCTGGAATGCGGTCTGTTTAAGAAGCCGTACCCGGAGATGGACATGGTTTCTATTGGGCCGACCATTACCGGTCCGCACTCCCCGGATGAACAGGTTCATATCGAAAGCGTAGGCCATTACTGGACCCTGCTGACTGAACTGCTGAAAGCAATTCCGGCCAAATAAGTTGCTCTCCTGCCCGGTAGGTTCAGCTTACCGGGCAATTTTCACATCTCGGCTTTTCGCATAACGAAATTGGTAAAAACCGCCCCTCTCGCCTCAACCTGTTGCTCTTTGACGACCTGATAACCTTGCCCAAGAAAAAAGGGTCTTGCGGTGATGCTGGCTTCGACCCAAAAAGCCGTGTCAGGATGCCGTTGTTCCAGATGGTGAAGCAGGCTGGTCGCCACCCCCAGGCGTTGTGCACTCGGCAAGACAAATAGCAGGTCTATGTAATCCTGTCTGGCCGTGAGAAACCCCACAATTCTCTGTCGGCAAACCGCCACCAGCCCCTCCGATTGCCGCAGTTTCCGGTGCCAGACAATTTCATCAATTTGCGCCCACGCGGCGATCTGTTCCGGCGAGTAATCCTGACTGGCTCCCTCTCTGATAGCACTGAGAAAAATCTCGCACAGCGCATCGAAATCATCAGGTTGATATTCCCGAATGTATACGTCCATCGTCATGGTTAAAGCCCCAGTAGCAGTTGTCTTTCCAGTTGTGGATCCAGCAGTGTCACGTGCAATCCGACTAACCGGACGCCGCGCCCTCCCCGACGTTCGTCCCAGGTTTTTCTGGCGGTGGCGATCAGGTCTTCTTTCGTTAACCGGGGCCAGACATGTTCCTGGGTGGTCTGCTGAAAATCATTAAACTTTAATTTGATGCCCTGGCGGGCGATGAGCAAATCCGGCTTTACCTTTGCCAGACGTCGTTCGAGTTCAGGATACAGTCGTTCAATGATCGCCTCGCACTCGGCCCATTCATGAATATCTTCCGCCAGCGTACGCTCAACGCCGACCGATTTACGTAGCCGTTCATTGTTCACATCCCGCTCATCAATGCCCTGACTGCGCTCCCACAGCACCCGACCAAACTTGCCAAAACGTTTGAGTAATATCGCCAGATCGTAGCGCTGCACATCCTCACAGGTGCGTAGCCCCATCGACTCCAGTTTGGCGGCAGACACCTTCCCCACTCCCGGAATTTTTGCCAGCGGTAACGTTTTGATAAACGCAGACACATCGGCGGGAGCAATGACATATTGCCCGTTCGGTTTATTGAGATCGGAGGCGATTTTTGCCAGGAATTTCACTGGGGCAATTCCCGCAGAGGCCGTCAATTGCAGCTCGTTAAAGATCGTCTGACGGATCTCCTGGGCAATCAGCGTGGCAGACCCCTGACAGTGAGTACTATCGGTAACATCCAGATAGGCCTCATCCAGCGAAAGCGGTTCGATCAACGAGGTATAACGCGAGAAAATCGCCTGAATTTGGCGAGAGGCCTCTTTATAAGCCTCATAGCGCCCCGGCAATAACGTGAGATGAGGGCACAGTTTAAGCGCCATTCCCGTGGGCATGGCGCTACGCACACCAAATTTTCGCGCCGGATAGTTCGCGGTGCTGATCACTCCCCGGCGCTCGCGACTGCCGCCAATAGCAACCGGAATATCGCGCAGTGCGGGGTTGTCGCGCATTTCAACCGCCGCAAAAAAGCAGTCCATATCGACATGTATGATTTTGCGCATCTTCCTCTCCCCGCACATTACTGTTTAAGTATACAGTATTAATGTGCAATAAAAAGAGAGTAAATCCGTCCGTTTCCGACTGAACTTTCCTGCCGTGTCTTATATAAAGAAACACTAAATTGTAAACGCAACACGAGAGACTTGCGAAAAACTTCAGTGATGCTAATGTGAGCGCTCCAAATCCAGATTAGTCCGATTTGGGGACTCTTTTGCCGTTCTGGCATGTGTAACCGTTTTATCAAGGAAAAAGCAGTATGCGTAAAATCGCATTGTTTATTGCGATGCTTTTGATTCCGTGCGTCTCATTCGCCGGTTTGCTGAGCAGCAGCAGCCCGACCATGCCAGTCAGCAAAGAGTATAAGCAACAGTTGATGGGGTCGCCGGTCTATATTCAGATCTTCAAAGAAGAGCGCACCCTTGATCTCTACGTCAAGATGGGCGAGCAGTATCAATTGCTCGACAGCTACAAAATTTGCAACTATTCCGGTGGGTTAGGCCCGAAACAACGCCAGGGCGATTTCAAAAGTCCTGAAGGCTTCTACAGCGTTCAACGCAGTCAGCTCAAGCCCGACAGCCGCTTCTACAAAGCCATCAATATCGGTTTCCCCAATGCTTATGACCGTGCTCACGGGTATGAAGGGAAATATCTGATGATTCACGGTGCCTGCGTTTCCGTCGGCTGTTATGCCATGACCGATAACGGTATCGATGAGATTTTCCAGTTTGTTACCGGCGCGCTGGTCTTTGGCCAGTCCAGCGTTCAGGTCAGTATTTACCCGTTCCGCATGACCGATGCAAACATGGAGCGCCATAAGTACTCTTATTACAAAGATTTCTGGTCGCAGCTAAAACCGGGATACGATTACTTTGAACAGACCCGTAAACCACCGACTATTTCAGTTACCGGTGGCCGTTACGTGGTCAGCAAGCCGTTGAGTCACGAAGTGGTTCAGCCGCAACTGGCGTCAAACTACACGCTCCCCGAGACAAAATAATCGCCATTCGCCTGGCATGATCTTTTGCCAGGCTTCATTCCCTGTCAGCGGTTGGGTGGCAATCACGGTGACCACATCATTGGGTGTGGTTTCCGAGCTAAAGTCGAACTCAACGTCCTGATCCAGCAATGTCGCCACGCCAAACGGCGCACGACGCGTGATCCAGTACAAATTCGTTGAGCAGAACGCCATCACATAGCGCCCGTCTGACAGCAGCATGTTAAAAACACCCTTCTCGCGTAATTCCCCTGCCAGCGTGGCAATATATTTAAAGACAGATGCCATATTGCCCGGCGTGCGCGGGTAGCGGGCGGTCAGTTTGTGTAACAGCCAGCAAAATGCCTTTTCGCTGTCAGTTTCGCCGATGGGACGGAAATTGCCGGTCTCAAGGGATTTATACCCGGTGAGTTGTCCGTTATGGGCGTAACTCCAGTTTCTCCCCCATAACTCACGCGTAAAGGGATGGGTATTTTCCAGCGCCACTTCCCCACGATTCGCCTGACGAATATGCGCAATCACGGAACACGATTTAATCGGGTAGTCCTGCACCAGTTTCGCAATGGGAGAATTAAAGCTGGGTTGCGGATCTTTGAAAGTGCGACAGCCTTTACCCTCATAGAAGGTAATTCCCCAGCCGTCTTTATGCGGCCCGGTTCCTCCACCACGCTGCACCAGCCCGGTGAAACTAAAACAGATATCGGTGGGCACATTGGCGCTCATCCCGAGCAGTTCGCACATACTTCACCTCCACAACAGCGGGGGCGCAACGCCCCCAGCGAAGATTTACTTAACCATCTCTTTTTCAATTAACTGAATCAGGATATGGATAACTTTGATATGGATTTCCTGGATACGATCAGCATAGCCAAAATGCGGTACGCGGATTTCGATATCCGCACTGTCCGCCATTTTTCCGCCGTCTTTACCGGTCAGGGTGATGACTTTCATTCCCTTTTCACGCGCCGCAGCAATTGCTTTGATCACGTTGCCTGAATTTCCTGACGTGGAGATCCCCAGCAGAACGTCACCTTCGCGCCCAACGGCTTCAACGTAGCGGGAGAAGATATAATCGTAACCAAAATCGTTACTGACGCAGGAGATATGGCTGACATCTGAAATAGCAATGGCCGGATAACCCGGACGGTTTTCACGATAACGACCGGTCAACTCTTCCGCAAAATGCATGGCATCGCAATGGGAGCCGCCGTTACCACAGGAAAGTACCTTGCCGCCCGCTTTGAAACTGTCTGCCAGCAGGACCGCTGCGCGCTGAATGGCGTGAATATTGGCATCATCTTTTAAAAAATTAGCCAGCGTTTCCGCCGCTTCGTTCAGTTCGTTACGAATAAGATCCTGGTACATGAGGATATCCTTCAGCATAAATGTAAATGACAGGATGCAGTGTACCGGATACCACAGAAAGCGAGAAGTCCAGGCCACCGGAAGCCCCCTGTCTTTTGATTTTTTGTGCCGGAGAAAACGGCAACAATGTGAGCTTTGTTGTAATTATTTTGTAAACATATTGCTAAAAGAAATGACATCCACTACAACCATATCATCACAAGTGGTCAGACCTCCTACAAGAAAGGGAGCTTTTCGTTATGATGATTTTGAGTATTCTCGCAACAGTTGTTCTGCTCGGTGTACTGTTCTATCACCGCGTAAGCTTATTTCTCAGCAGTCTTATCCTGCTCGCCTGGACAGCCGCGCTTGGCGTCGCTGGCCTGTGGTCAGTCTGGCTGCTGGTTCCTCTGGCCATTATCCTCGTACCGTTTAACTTTACGCCGATGCGTAAATCGATGATTTCTGCCCCGGTGTTTCGCGGTTTTCGTAAAGTCATGCCGCCAATGTCACGCACCGAGAAAGAAGCTATCGACGCGGGTACGACCTGGTGGGAAGGCGATTTATTCCAGGGCAAACCCGACTGGAAGAAACTGCACAACTATCCACAGCCTCATTTAACGGCTGAAGAGCAGGCGTTCATTGATGGTCCGGTGGAAGAAGCCTGCCGCATGGCGAACGATTTCCAGATCACCCATGAACTGGCCGATCTTCCTCCCGAGCTGTGGGCCTATCTGAAAGAACATCGCTTCTTCGCGATGATCATCAAGAAAGAGTACGGCGGCCTCGAGTTCTCCGCCTATGCGCAATCTCGCGTACTGCAAAAACTCTCTGGTGTCTCCGGGATCCTGTCGATCACCGTGGGCGTCCCCAACTCGTTAGGCCCGGGCGAGCTGCTGCAACATTACGGTACTGAAGAACAGAAAAATCATTACCTGCCGCGTCTGGCGCGGGGCCAGGAGATCCCTTGCTTTGCGTTGACCAGCCCGGAAGCCGGTTCTGATGCTGGCGCGATCCCAGACACAGGTGTGGTTTGCATGGGTGAATGGCAGGGTCAGCAGGTGCTGGGTATGCGTCTGACCTGGAACAAGCGTTACATTACGCTGGCGCCTATCGCTACCGTGTTGGGTCTGGCGTTTAAACTCTCGGATCCGGAAAAACTGCTCGGCGGCGAAGAAGATCTGGGCATCACCTGTGCGCTGATCCCGACCACCACACCGGGTGTTGAAATCGGTCGCCGTCACTTCCCGTTAAACGTTCCGTTCCAGAACGGCCCGACACGTGGAAAAGATATTTTCGTCCCGATCGATTACATCATTGGTGGACCGAAAATGGCCGGTCAGGGCTGGCGTATGCTGGTGGAGTGTCTGTCGGTTGGCCGTGGCATTACCCTGCCGTCTAACTCTACCGGTGGTGTTAAATCGGTAGCCCTCGCGACCGGTGCCTACGCGCATATCCGCCGTCAGTTCAAAATCTCTATCGGTAAAATGGAAGGGATTGAAGAACCGTTGGCGCGTATTGCAGGCAATGCCTACGTGATGGACGCGGCGGCATCGTTGGTTACGTACGGTATTATGCTGGGCGAAAAACCCGCAGTGCTCTCTGCCATCGTGAAGTACCACTGTACCCACCGCGGACAGCAGTCTATTGTCGACGCAATGGACATCACGGGCGGTAAAGGCATCATGCTGGGCGAAAGCAACTTCCTGGCACGTGCTTATCAGGGCGCCCCTATCGCCATTACCGTTGAAGGCGCGAACATTCTGACCCGTAGCATGATGATCTTCGGACAAGGCGCCATTCGCTGCCATCCTTATGTCCTCGAAGAGATGAACGCCGCGCAGAAAAACGACGTCAATGCCTTCGATAAATTGTTGTTCAAACACATTGGTCATGTCGGCAGTAATAAAGTGCGCAGTTTTTGGCTGGGCCTGACTCGCGGGCTGACCAGTCACACGCCGACAGGGGATGCCACGAAGCGTTACTATCAGCATCTGAACCGCCTGAGCGCTAACCTGGCACTGCTTTCCGATGTCTCAATGGCAGTGCTGGGCGGTAGCCTGAAACGTCGTGAGCGTATCTCTGCACGCCTGGGCGATATTTTAAGTCAGCTGTATCTCGCCTCTGCCGTACTGAAGCGTTATGACGATGAGGGCCGTCACGAAGCCGATCTGCCGCTGGTTCACTGGGGCGTCCAGGATGCGTTGTATCAGGCTGAACAGGCGATGGACGATCTTCTGCAAAACTTCCCGAACCGTTTGGTGGCAGGTTTGCTGAACGTGGTGATCTTCCCGACAGGTCGCCACTACCATGCACCTTCCGACAAACTGGATCACAAAGTCGCGAAGATTCTGCAGACGCCGAGCGCAACCCGTACCCGCATTGGTCGTGGCCAGTATCTGACACCAAGCGAACATAACCCGGTCGGTTTACTGGAACAAGCGCTGCTGGATGTGATGGCCGCAGACCCTATCCACCAGCGTATCTGCAAAGAGCTGGGTAAAAACCTGTCCTTTACCCGTCTGGACGAGCTGGCGCATAACGCACTGGCGAAAGGGTTGATTGACAAAGATGAAGCAGCGATTCTGGTCAAAGCCGAAGAAAGCCGCCTGCGCAGTATCAACGTTGATGATTTTGAACCCGAGGAGCTGGCGACACAGCCGGTAAAGTTGCCGGAGAAAGTGCGTAAAGTCGAAGCCGCATAAACATCCGCTACCCGTTCCAGCCCCGCTTTATGCGGGGCTTTTTTATTGCCACCTATCCGTCGTGGCGCATGCTACAGTGTAAAAATGCTGCTTAACGAGGAACCACGATCGTGCCCGGTTTGAAAATCACGCTTTTGCAACAACCTCTGGTCTGGATGGACGGCCCTGCCAATTTGCGCCACTTTGACAGACAACTGGAAACCATCGCCGGACGTGACATCATCGTATTACCCGAGATGTTTACCACCGGCTTCGCCATGGAAGCGGCAGCCCGCTCACTCTCTCAGGAAGCCATCATCGAGTGGATGCGCACAAGGGCTGAACAGACCAACGCCCTGATTGCAGGCAGTGCGGCGCTACAGTCAGAACGCGGGCCGGTTAACCGATTTTTACTCGTTGAGCCGCAAGGAACCGTTCATCATTATGATAAACGTCACCTGTTCCGTATGGCGGATGAACATCACCATTATGAACCGGGTACTGAGCGCGTTATTGTGAACTGGCGAGGCTGGCGTATCCTGCCGCTGGTCTGTTACGACCTGCGTTTTCCGGTGTGGTCCCGCAATCTCAACGATTATGATCTGGCATTGTTCGTGGCTAACTGGCCTGCTCCGCGTTCATTACACTGGCAGGCGTTGCTGACCGCGCGGGCCATTGAAAATCAGGCATATGTTGCAGGCTGTAACCGGGTCGGTACTGACGGCAACGGCCACCATTACCGTGGAGACAGTCGGGTGATTAGCCCGCAGGGCGAGATTATCGCCACGGCTGAACCCCATCACGCAACCCGCATCGACGCAGAGTTATCGCTCAGCACGCTGCGGGAATACCGGGAAAAATTCCCGGCATGGCAGGATGCCGATCCGTTCACGCTGCAATAAATCCGCGCGCCACTTCCGCTATGGCGAACCGTTTCCCATAGCGGGGATTGTTTCACTCAGTAACCTCCCGTAAAACAAATTCGCGTGGCACCCCTCACCTTTCAACGTATCCTGAGCGAGATATTCACTCATCGTTTACCCGTGGTAAGCACAGTTCAAAATTTCTTTATCAGGATGAAATAATGAAGAATTTCGTACGTATGACCTTAGTCGCTGCAGCGCTGGCTGGTGCCTCTTTCAGTACTTTTGCATCAAACGTGTCTGATACACCCGTTCCTTCCCAGGATCCGGTGGTGCAACAGCTTAAGCTGACCGACGCTCAGGTTGAGCAAATTAAAAAGCTGCACAGCGAGCTGGAAGCTAACGTGAGCAAGATTTCCATGAAGGACATTAAAGACGGCGAACTGATCAATGTCATTAGATCCGGGAAATGGGACGAGTCCGCAATAAACAAACAGCTGACGGCGATCGGCAGTGTTGAACAGCAATCCCGCTACTACCGCGTGAAATACTACTTTGAGCTGAACAAAGTCTTAACGCCGGAACAGCGTAAACTGGTACAAAATGAGATTGCCCAGACGCTGAGCGAATAATGTCGATAGCCCGTTGCGCCAGGTAGCGGGCTTTCCTGATTTTAGTAGCATGAAAATGACGAAGCCCTGCCTCATTGCGGATTAAGGTCTTCTGGCAAAACTTCTTGCTCAAACAGATATCCCTGTACGGCATCAGCGCCGCTTACACGGCAAATGGCATAATCCTCTGGTGTTTCAACCCCTTCAATCACCACCCGTCCCCCCAGTCCACGAAACTGATTGACCAGAATAGTCAGCTGCGATCCCGATGTCCTGAACTGATGAAATAATCCGGTTTCGATTTTGACCGCATCAAATTGAATGCCAGCCTGCCGCCAGATAAAAAACTGCGCCGGTGAAACGTCATCCAACCAGATGCGAAACCCGTACCGTATCAGAGTGTTTAATGCAGCGCACACCACCTGCTGTTCTGCCTTTTCCAGACGCATCATCGTGCCCGGATCCTGAATTTCGATAATGATCCGCCCCTGATGCACCTGTTCAGTAAGCAGGCTTACCCACCGCTGGCAGGTCAGCATCCTGACAGATAAATTCAGCGAAAAGCATCCCCGCAGCGCCAGTACCCGCTGCATTTGCCACAGAAAGAGTTGCTGCTTCTCTATTACGGAAAGGCGCTGGAAAAACAGATCCAAATGCTGCGGTGTCCGTACCAGGCTCAATACCTCGCGGACATCCCGCGCTGCATCATGAAAAAAATGGATACGCTGCAGGCGGATCCCGGTGATCTGCGTCAGTTCGGCATTGCGGGGAAGCTCTGGCGTATAAAGAGCCGGTTCACAGAGTCTGTTCATGTCATTCCATTTTTTGATTAAAAGGACGTCGTGCATCCTGCAACCAGGGGATACGGCGATCGTTCGGGTATTCCAGGTAAAAGCGTGCCGCCAGACGACGCGCCGCGGGCATGTCGCGCTGCTGCTGCGCAAGCAAGATTTGCGTGAAGGAGATATTCGGGTCCGGGTGAACACGCACGTATTCAGGTGCCCAGCGGCGAACCGGCACTAGCCAGAGAGCGTCCTGGGTTCGCTGATAACGTTGCAGATAACCCATTTCGACATCAAACCGGTAACGCGTGGCCAGTAGCCATCCGCCCACAGGGAGTGATTCGGCAAGACGCCACTGTTCTGACTGCCGCTCCGCCGCCGTCAGTCGTTGTTGCGTCTGCAGCGTGAGGAGCAACAACGGCGTCAAGGTCAGTGCCGCGATAAACGCCACCACGCGAACAAAGTCAGTCACAGGAAGCGTCAGCCGGCGCCTCTTCACCGCGCTGTCTGCACAACGTAGCAACAGGATCAGTAGCAGCCAGTGAGGTGTCGATTGTCTGACTGGGTATTCCGTCAGCATATGAATCACCACGGGCAGCGCTGCCACCAGGCATGCACGCCGCCAGTGATTTCCACTGATCCAAAGCCAAAAACCGCCTGCAATAAAACAGACCGCGCCAGCCAGACCGACCAGGCCGCCCTCCACCATCCACAGCATCAGTTCGTTATGCGGATGCGACATGCTGCTCAGCCCAAAACGCCCCGCACGTTCAAGAAATACCGCGGCAAAACTGCCGACACCCCAGCCCATCCACGGTCGTTCTACAAACAGCGCCAGAGACGTTTTCAGTACCGACCAGCGAACATGAGATGACGTCAGATGATCCACTGTCGCAACAGACAGGAAATGGCGAGTGACTTCCCCCATCGCCATTCCAGCCGCCACCAGCACCAGGAGTCGCAGCAACGTCCGCCGTTGCGAAGGAAAAATGGCCAGCAGCAATACTTCTCCAACGGCCAGAGACAAATAGCCGGTTTGCGACTGACATTCATGCAGCACAAATCCCATCAACACACAGGCAAACCCAATGACTATCCGGGCTCGGCCATGGATCCGTAAAAAGAGTAGCGCTGACAGCAATACGCCGCAGGCGGTAAAACTGGCCATCAGATTGACCTGCTGAAAAATGCCGTAAGGTCGCGTACTGCGCCACCAGGCAAACTCCCAGTAGCCAACGCCCGGCAGATGCAAATACTGATAGATAAACGCGAGGCATTCGAGGAGACAGGCACTCCATAGCAACGCCAGCAAGACCGTCAGTGTGTTTGCCGTCAGCGGGATTTGCAGCACTGCCAGGTATAAAAGTGTGCCACCCAACAATGCGCCTGCCACCAGCAATGCCTCCGTTTTCCAGACCACGGGCGTCAGCAGGCAAAGCAGTGTCAGAATGAGCGCACCCGCCATAAACCCGACGGCAGGTAACGTGAGACGCCAGCGTCGGCGGGGCAGCAACACGGACGCGCTCCCCACCAGTACCACGGCGTAGATCCAGGCCACAATATTGAGCGGTAACGACAGACCACTGCCACCGTTATTCGGCCAGTAAAGGTGCATTCCCCCGCACCAGAAAAGCAGGCTGGCAGCGAGTAAGAATCTCTGCGCGGACAACGGGGCTATACAATTCAGTGTGTTCATCATGCTACTGGTAATTCAGCGTCCAGGTTCCGCTGGCGCTAAACGGGCCGTACTCAAGGGACTGGTTTTTTATCGCCGTCGGCTCTGCAGCGACCCACGCCAGAAAATTCAGCGTCATCGATCCTTCAGTAATCTCTTTCACTGACGTGCTCTCGCCGAGCCGGATTGCCGTACCATTCTCTTCACTCATCCCTATGCCGATCCCAGCCGCACCGCCTTGCTCACTGCTGTCCAGCGCCAGATGATCGGGCAACTCCGCATCTTCGGTGCCACCGAAGGTGACGGAGATCCCGCGAAAAACCTCTGGGTTACAGTCGCGTAACTGAATACTGAATTTTTCTGGCTTACTGCGCCCTGACGAATAAAGATCCTGGGTGGCTATCTGCCCAAAATCGACCTCAATTTTGTCGCCGCCCGGAGGAAGGCTGCAGGCGAGCGCCCTGACGGTGCCGTGAAAATACATATCGCCGCCGACCAGTTTAGTGTCAGCCTGCGTCGTACCGCTGAGCAACAATGCACTAACCGCAATTAACGTCCTGAATCTCATGGCATCACCCTACTGAAACTGCGCAACAACGGTGGCAGAGGCTTCAAACTCCCCCTCCTTAACGCTGCCCACGCCCGGCTTTGCCACCGGTGCGGCAGTGAGATTCCAGTCGCCCTGGTTCTGGTAGAAGCCCTTCACGTTGTAAAACTGATTCGGCACCACGGGGTTTCCGCTCTCATCCTTAATGACGATCCCGAGATCGTCGCGTTTTTGCCCATTGCTGAGAGTTCCGAGGAAATGATCGTTAAACCCCGCGGTACCTGAGGCCGTGCTGGTTTGTACGCCGAGATCAATGTTCAGCGCCCCCTTGTCAAAACTGCCGCCTTCACAGACCACGTGTATGGGGATCGACTTGCTGAAATTGGTGCCGTTGAGTTTTGCGGCGGAACCGGGCAAATCGCCAAATTCAATACTGATCTTGTCGCCCCGGTTAAAGGTGCATTTATCCGGCACGGTAATCAGCCCGGATTTAATCACCACCCGGGAAATCGCTGTTGTTGGTGTAGGCCCCGAGTTACCCATGCGCCCGGCAACCTCCAGCAGGGACTGCGAAGCAATATTGATGCCGTTAATTATTGGTTTGGTGACTATAAACGTCACTTTTCCTTTCGAACCACTTTTAACGTTAGTGGCGCGTACGTAGCCTTTACGCTTCTTGCAACTGTTATTGCTGTTGCGGTTAGAAACATTGGTAAAAGGTGCCTGAGCATAATTGTTATAGCGTCCGGCGACCCACACCTGCACTTCCACATCCAGATACTCGTTCAGACGAAAACGGTTCGGTCCCTGGTTTGAGAGAGGCATCGTCGAGGTCGTGGTGTAGTAAATCGGCTGTCGGGAGATATCGGCCTGCTCGCAGTGAAAATCCACCACATACAAGCTTCCCAGATTCCAGGTAAACGGGTTTGTTCTTCCGCCCGCGTGGTTTTTGCTCACATCCAGTGATTTCAGCTCAATCTCATATTGATGTGGCGCCCCCCCCTGCGGCTCCCCTTCCCCCTGAGTAAACGCCTGCGCTGCCAGCGGACAGCCTGCCAGTGCTAGCCACAACAGCGTTTTGTGCAATACGCTCATAGATACTCCAGCTTCAGTCTGACCAGACCGTTAAATTCGCCAGCGGTCACCTCACGCCCGATGGATTCCAGCGCCGCGAGAAAGTGTATGGCGTTATCTCCCGGTTTAAGGATCCACATACGCTGCGGCTGACTGAGGTGGATCAACTGATTACGTTCAGTCAACAACCGGATGCCCGCTCCCCGCACATCGCCATGAATACGGCCCAGATCGCTATTTTCCGGCGCGCTTTCGGCCATCAACGTCATCGAAACGCCGCGTTCCACCGTGCTGTGCGCCAGCTCAGGCATTTCACTGGTCTGCCCGGGGAAATCCCGCAGGGTATGACCGGAGCCTTTTAAGCAGTCGTTCAGGTACAGCGTGACCAACACCGGATCGCTTCGATCGCCGCCCTGGCGAAACCGGCTGGCGGAAATATCACCAAGATCGATGGTCTGGTCACGTGACGCCATATCCAGCACACACGGCGAAACGAAGACCCGACCGTGAAAACGGACGTTGCCATACTCGCCGGACACGTTGCTCATATCCTGGCGCCCGCCTTTGGCCTGAACCGTACAGGCCACTCCCGCCATCAGCAGAGCGCAAAGCATCTTTTTCATTTACCGAGTCCTGTTACCGGGGCTGCTTCTCCATTGGCAATGCCTTACACACATTGCCTGTGCAGCTGAAATTCAGTTCGGGATGACCACCAAAATCGTTCACGTACATCATGCTGAACTGGCTGACGCTGCCGTCAGTGACGATGAAATCGTGAGAGGATTTTGGCGATACCATAATTCCGGGGAAGTCCGTCAGCTTGCCACCACCTTGCGCTTCCGGCTTACGGCTCAGGCCGATGAGGGTGACGAAATAAGGCGTCGGGTTATCCACGGTCCAGTGGGTGCCCTGCTTGTGAAAGACCACCTGGTTCTGCCACACAGCACCGGGGGTTTCCGGCACGATGGCGGTCGGACGGTAAAACAGCTTGATGCGCGACTGCATCGCCAGCTGCAGTACGTTCGGCTTGTCCGGTTTGGGCGGAATTTCGCGAACGTTCAGGTAGAAGAGGCTTTCGCGATCCTGCGGCAACGCGTTAATGCCACCGGTTTTTGTGACGCGGGCAATGCCCTTTTGCCCACCGTTGATGCGTTGCAGCGGCGGCAGGACCATCAACGGCGAGGTGATTTTTGTCCCGCTGGCATCTTCCACCCACGACTGCGCCAGAAACGGGATGCTTGGGCTGGTGTTGGTTAAGTTCGCACTGACGGAGCGAGCATCACCGGTGATGATCATTCGGGTGCGGTCGAGCGCAATACCCGCCCATGAGGTATTGATCTCTGCGACAAACAGCAAACCGCAGGCCACAGGTTTCAGCCAGCGCTGCACGGAGTAAAAAGCTTGGTTTTTCATGACACGATTCATTCAAGTTATGGAAATTATTCACAAGGCAACAGCACGTTGCCTTCCGGATTGAGTTGTTGCGGCACCTGTAAGTGACACTGCGCACGACCGCCCCAGGCAACGGAAAGACGTTCGGCAGGATTCACACCGGCAATCCAGGCCACGCCGTTTTCCATCACCATGGCGACACTGACGCCGTTGGCATTGAATACTTCGGCACCAAACGGCGGCACAGAGCCATCTTTCAGGCGCAACATCGCCATCATTTTTTGCCCCTGAGCCACGGCAAAGCGCTGATAGCCAATCGCCCCTTCCGTCAGGGTATTGGTGACGATGGCTTTGGTGGCGGAAATGTCTTCATCCATCGCGTCCACGTCGATGCGGGTATCAAAGCTGTGATAACTCACGACATCCGGCACCACGGCAATGCCGAAGCGGTTCGAATGCGCCTGTTCACCGTTCAGCGGCACGTTAGCGACACCGTCGGTATCGACCATCACGCGGGCGGTGTTCATCGACGCCTGGCTGTTGTGTAGCGCCGCACCGTGACGCGTCGCGGTGAAGCCGCCACGCATCGTGCCGCCAACTGAGAAATAGCGTGACTGCTGCCAGCTGACGTTCGATTCCAGCTCCGCCATCATGCTGCGGTGCTTGTAATAGCCATCAAACGCAGTGCGCCCTTCACCAGAGACCCCGGCGCGCAGACGCCACGGGTTGTTGCTATCGCGGTTATCGGAATACGAAACCATCTGGCTGGTCTGGTTGCCGCTGTTTTGCAGCTCATAATCCATTGAACGACCATCGTTCCACGGAATTGAGAGGGAGAGCGAGAGGCTGTCATCCCGTTTTCCCTGATACTCAGAGCGGTAAGCCGAAAGGTTGGTGCTAATCCCCCGAATCCCGGCGAACGAAAAGCTGTGCCCCATCGACATCCCGTAACGATCCTGTGAACGGCGGTCCCAGTAGTTCTGGTGGGTGTAGGTCAGGTATAGCGTCGTGGCCAAACGCGGATCGTCAGCAAAAAAGGTCTTGTTGCCGGTGATGGTGTACATCTCTTTTTCGTTCCCGACACTGTCGTTATTCTCATACTGTTCGTCGAGGAACTGCGAGAAAGAGCGGAAGTTTCGCTGCGAAAAGCGGTAACCCGCAAAGGTGATGGCACTGTTGTATTCATCAAAGGTTTTGGCATAGCTGAGCTTAAAGGACATGCCTTTTTTCTCATCCTGATGCTTCACCCGGCTCACGGATTGCGTGGCATCAGCCGACAACGCGCCCAGCCAGCTCAGATCACGCCCGATACCCATCGACCAGGCGTTATAGCGCTCACCGGCCAGCAGCGCACCGCCATACAGAGACCACGCATTACTGACCCCCCATGAAAAATCGCCGCTGTAAAACGCCGGTCCCTGAACGTCGTGGTTATAACGCGAAGGCTTACCGACGGCGGTGTTGTATCGCACGTAGCCAGGACGTGTCAGATAAGGAATATCGGCCGTGTTGACCTGAAAGGTTTGTACGGCGCCATCTTGCTCTTCGATTCTTACATCCAGCGTGCCGCGTACCGAGCCGTGCAGATCCTGAATATTAAACGGCCCCGCAGGGACGGTGGTTTGATAGATGACTCGCCCCTGCTGGCTGACGGTCACTTTTGCGTTACTGCGGGCGATACCGTGAACTTCAGGCGCGTAGCCCTGCAAATTCGGCGGTAGCATGCGCTCGTCGCTGGCGAGGTTAACGCCTGTGAAACGCACCGAATCAAATACCTGAGAATTCAGGTAGATTTCGCCTACCGTCAGCTTAGCGGCCTGCATCGGCAACGGGCGATAGGCGTAGATCTGGTCCCAGTCAATACTTCCCCGATTATTATCCGAGGAGTAATCAGCCTGATACTGTCCGCGAAAACGCCAGCCGCCGAGGTTAAATCCTGTCTGACCGTAGCCCGACAGAGAGCGGTAATGACCGCCGCCTTGTTCGTAGTGTGTGGTCTGACCCGAGATGCTGTAGTCAAATATCAACCCCGCCACGCCATTATCCCAACGTTCCGGCGGCGTCCAGTCAGGATCGGTATATTTCATCCATGCCTGCGGCACGGTAATGTCCAGCACCCCGGCGCTGTTATTTAATGCCACCCCCGGCAAACGGGAAATGTCATAGCAGGTCGCAGTAACCGGACGAATATGCACCAGCGCCTCTTCTTTGAGCGCCAGTAACTCAAGCTGTTCCGGCGTCAGGCATGCCATGGATTTATGTTTATTTTCAGGATCGACAATATAGCGGATCGACTGCTGTGGGATCTCCTGACCATTAATGCGAACATCCAGAAGATATTCGCCGGGTGTGACAAAGTTGCCTTCAGAAAAGCGCTGCAAATCTACATTCTGCCTGTCGCTGGCATCCAGAACGTCGGTATTAAATTCAATTGACTCATCCGCTTCAACCCATGAAGAAGCGCAGACCAGAGCAATAAAAAGCGCCAGACGTGTTTTATCTGTTTTCAGCGTGATCATTTTCGTTCGCAAACCTTCAGATACCCGAATTGCCAGTGCAGCTCAGAGATAATTCACAACAAAATGCGTGGCCGCGGTAAATTCACCGGATGTCATTCGTCCGTCGCGGGAGATCAAATAAGCCGTAAAATTGAGCGTATTTTTTCCTGGGTTAAGCGCATAGTCCGGTGATGGTTCGCCCAGATGAATTTGCTGTCCTTTGCTGTCATATATTTCTATCGCTAAATTTTCAGTTTCCGACTGCACGCTCAGATAATCGGAATTATCGCGATCGGATGCGCCGGAAAAGGTAATATTGGCGCGTTGAAACACATTCCCTGGGTGTTGAGAATCCCCTAATGAACATCCCAACAAATGAATACTGAAATCGTGCGCCGAGACTTTTTCGGGCTTCCCGGAAATATCCCTGGCGGAGAGGTCGTCAAATTCGACCAGCAGCGAGCGGTCCCGCGGATCGACATAGCAGGCAGCCTCAATAATATTTCCCCGCATCCGCATTTTGCCGGGCGTACTGGCGATATGATCTGTGCCAGCCATAACCCATGCAGGCGATATAAAGATAAAAAGCAGTAACGTTCGCCATCCAGGCATAACCGCATTTCCTTTCAGTGAATCGCAGGAAGGGTTAAGCAGGCGCAATAATGCGCCCGCAGCAGATCATTACTGATAGTCGATCTGGAAATTAACGGTGGATTCGAAATCACCTGGAGTCACCGCTGCAGAGGCGTTGCTCGCCTGCAGGTAAGCCACGAAATCGATATCGGTTTCGCCGTCGGTGATGTTGACCTCGGAAGCGGCTTCGCCCCATTTCACTTCCTGGTTGCCGCTGTCAATCATACCGATGCCCGCGCCCTGCGCAGTACCAGAGGTGAATGCAGCCAGCGCGTTGTTGTCCTTGTCAATTGTTGCCGGGGTGTAGGTCACGGTAGCGGTTTTCGCGACTGTCGTATCACAACCCTGCAGAACGATTTTGGCATGCTTAACACCAGCACGCTGATTGTCTTTTAACTGAGACGTCGGGATCTCGCCAAAATTTACCTGTACTGGGCTAGATTCAGGAGCCAGACCGCATGCGGAATTCACCAAAGAACCGGTGAAATGAATTTTACCGTTAGTCGGTTCTACCTTCTCAGCAGCAAAACTAGAAGCGGCAGTAAAAGTCATTCCCGCCATCAGCGCACAGGCCATAGCCACGTTTTTCATTTTCATATTAAATCTTAACCTTATATCTATTTTTGGTTATTTCGACGTTCTATTCCCGCAGACGATTTTTGTCTGGGAAATCCTGATATTCAGGTAGCAGCGGTGCATTTCCTTGCAGA
Organism: Citrobacter sp. GW821-FHT07H02; assembly: GCF_059418505.1. Taxonomy (NCBI): domain Bacteria; kingdom Pseudomonadati; phylum Pseudomonadota; class Gammaproteobacteria; order Enterobacterales; family Enterobacteriaceae; genus Citrobacter; species Citrobacter sp. GW821-FHT07H02. The sequence continues at coordinate 97,795 of NZ_JBWKPZ010000017.1, forward strand.
TAATCCCTCTCAAGCTACTCCTTATTTTGAACTTCACAGGCATTACATACGGAATACCCTCCACAGCCGTTCACGCTGTTTCGGGGTTTATATTAAGTCGTTGAAAAAATGAGACAACGAGAAAACCTGCTCTCCATCAAACTCAGGGAATCGTGTTGTTTCACAGCCACTGAACGGATCGATCACGAAAAACAGACCAAACAAAACACAAAAACTAGCACAAAACACTACTTTTTATATTATTTATAATATTTTTATCTGTTCTGTATTTTTTAATTTAGCTTAAATGATAAAAAAAAGTATTTATGAATATTTTGTAAAAATGACAATGGATATCAAATGTGAGCCATGACAATAAGATAGCGAAGACGAGAAGAAGAATTGGTAATTTCAGAAAAGGATATTAAAATATTGTTATGAAAACATTAAAAAAACGTTCTTTGGTACAACCATTTTTTATAAATGAATTATGTTATGCTATTGCCTTAACCACTCGAATGCGAGATTTCCTGCCTTAAAGGAGACATCAGTGATTTCTCATATACCAATAAAAAAAATCAAATCCGTAATTATCGGTGATGGCCTTATTTTTAGACCGCATAAAAATACGCTAAAAGACCTAACCTCTGGTGAAACGGCCACACTGAATAATGTAGCATCACTATTACTGCTGTATTTATTGCAAAATGGTAAAGAGATTTCCACGCGCGACGAGATTCTGCTGAATGTTTTCCAGCACAATGGAGCCAGAGCGACAGATGCTAATCTCAACCAGCATATTTCATTTCTACGCAAAGCAATAACGTCAACGGGACACCCTGCAGAATTCATCGTGACGATTCCCCGTATGGGATTTCGAATGGGCGATGTCAGTATCAATATTCAGCAACGGGAAGAGGTACAGATTCCTGACAAAACTCCCACCTCGATGCCGGCACAAAAGAAGAAGAAGCATAACCGATGGCCTGTTGCGATAACCGCATTAATTACCGGCATTGCTGTGCTGGCGACGGCCTGGTTGACCTGGATACCTAATGAAATCTACATGACGGATGCTTCTATTCTCAGGACGATCAACTATGAGAAATGCCGTGTGCATATTTTAGGTAATGCCCTCACCGACACCATTACCGAAAAGAAGGCGCGGGATATTTTCCAGTCCGTTGGCATTAACCCGGACTGTTCACACACGAAAGATCTCTATCTCAATACCTGGTCGAGCAACCATAATCTGATTGACTGGTCGTTTGCTGCTGAATGCGGTCTTAACCTCGGCTATTACCACTGTGCCAGCCTGTATCGTCATCATGAGGAATGATATGAAGCCGGAAAGCGATCACTCTCCTTTATTGTGGTCAGTCGTGATTACCATTTGTGGGCTGGCGGCTATCGCCTTCCTCATCATTACCGGAGATGCGAAGAAAAAAGAGATCAATTTTTCCTGCTCTTCGGAATTCACGTCGATACTCGACGTCCATAACTCGAAAAAGGTACTCAATGGGATCCTGTTGATAACCAGCTACAACTCCGGGCACCTTTCACTGTCAGTACAAGGGAAGTTCAAAAGCGATGAGGGCGAGTTCACTGTTGACCGTAAACTGTTCTTTCGCTACGCCAGCCCACTCGGCCATACCGCAGGCGTTTTCACCCTCACCCCCGACGGACGTGAAAAAGCCCCCGATGATGATGCAGCAGATGAAATCGATTATCTTTTTTTCGACGCCTACAAACGCGTCGACAAACTGTACATGCTGAAACGCATTAATAAAGAAACGATCATTATCGGTGATAGTTTTTCACCCCGCTTAGCCTGCGTGATGAATCGCTTTTCAGGTTAACCGCTCAGTAATCTTCGTCAGATTAAAGATGACATGGTGTGCTGTATTTACCGGCGCCTTCCCTGCCGTGTTCGCTGGCAGGAAGTCGTCGGGCGAGAGTCTACTCCACGAAAGCGCAACAATTGTGTTGAGGGAGAGATCGGTGAGCGGCTCCAGGAGGAAGGTAACAAACCAAAGGGGAATGGCATACCGGGGGAAAATACAAATATGAAAACGACGAAGGCCTGAATCATTTCTGATTCAGGCCTTCTGAATAGTGGCGGAATGGACGGGACTCGAACCCGCGACCCCCTGCGTGACAGGCAGGTATTCTAACCAACTGAACTACCACTCCGCGTTGTGTTCCGCTTGGGAACGAAGCGAATATTACGGATTGCTTCGCATCTCGTCAACGCTTTTTCTCACGTTTCGAATCGTTTGCTGTAAAAATCGCCCGAGAGGTTATTTTTAGCGCGTAAAAAGGCAAACTAGGCTCGCCAGAGACAACTTCCGCCCTTCTTCTGAACAAGGTCAAGACGCGACTCATGCGCCGCCAGCTCTTCATCAGTGGCTAAAACAACGCGTAACCTACCCGCCTGACGAACAATGCGTTGGATCCCCGCCTCACCCTGCTGCTGCTGGCTTTCCCCTTCCATCGTAAAAGCCATCGTCGTTTGACCGCCCGTCATCATCAGATAAACGTCGGCCAGAATCTGGGCATCGAGCAATGCGCCGTGCAGGGTTCGTTTGCTGTTGTCTATTTCATAACGTGAGCACAATGCATCGAGGCTGTTACGCTTGCCAGGAAACATCTTCCTCGCCAGCGCCAGGCTATCGGTCACTTTGCAGAAGGTGTTCGTCTTCGGGATGTCGCGATGGAGTTTACTGAATTCATAATCCATAAAGCCGATATCAAACGACGCGTTATGAATAACCAGTTCAGCGCCCCGAATGTAATCGAGGAACTCATCGGCTACCTCGGCAAACGTCGGTTTATCGAGCAAAAATTCATCTGCAATACCGTGCACCCCAAACGCTTCCGGGTCCACCAGCCGGTCAGGTTTAAGGTAGACGTGGAAGTTATTCCCCGTCAGACGACGATTGACCACCTCGACAGCACCAATTTCAATAATCTTGTGCCCTTCGTAGTGCGCGCCGATCTGGTTCATACCCGTGGTTTCGGTATCCAGGACGATCTGTCGTGTAATTGCAGTGCTCATAGCGGTCATTTATGTCAGACTTGTCGTTTTACAGTTCGATTTCAAATTACAGGAAGTCTACCAGAGATGCTTAAACAGGTAGAAATTTTCACCGATGGTTCTTGTCTCGGCAATCCAGGGCCTGGCGGTTACGGCGCTATTTTACGCTATCGCGGCCGCGAAAAAACCTTCAACGAAGGGTATACCCTCACGACGAATAACCGCATGGAGTTGATGGCGGCCATTGTCGCGCTGGAAGCACTGAAGGAGCACTGCAACGTTGTGCTCAGTACGGACAGTCAGTACGTCCGCCAGGGGATTACGCAATGGATCCACAACTGGAAAAAACGTGGTTGGAAAACCGCAGATAAAAAACCAGTGAAGAACGTTGATCTCTGGAAGCGTCTCGACGCGGCGTTGGGCCAGCACCAAATTAAATGGGAATGGGTAAAAGGCCATGCCGGCCATCCGGAAAACGAACGCTGCGATGAGCTTGCACGTGCCGCCGCAATGAATCCCACTCAGAAAGACACCGGGTATCAGCCGGAAGCTTAGACGTCGGGTTTACGGTAATGGCGGGTCGCACCGACAGTTTGTCGAATCCGCGCTGTGTTTTTATTTTGTTTCATTGGGTTAAGCGTAAGCGGAATGGTTCGCTTGCGCGCGACAATAAGCTGCAGACAACCCAATGCCGGAACATGCGCACTCAACAGCTTCCCGCCCTGCTTTGCCCAGGGCAAGACGTGAAAGCGGCTATAGTGTAACACTTCAAAATTCAGCAGGGATAACCAGTCGAACTGACGCATAAGCGTAAACATTCGGCTGTTATAGGGGCTCGTTTTACGTAATACCGGCACCAACTTGCGTAATCCCATCAGGCTCACAGGATTGAACCCGCTTAACACAATCCAGCCATCATCAATTAACACACGATCGGCTTCATGCAGTAAACGATGCGGATCTGCGCACCAGGGCAACGTATGCGCCAACAAACACACATCAACAGATTTGTCGGCAAAGGGAAGATGCAATGGGTCGGCCTGAACCTGGACCGGCGAACCTTGTGCGGAAACATTTACCTGGTGGGAGACAGCGCACGCTTCCGAGTTGATTTCTGCGCTTAAATTACCGACCTTAAGCAGGTGAAAACCATACATTTTAGCGAACCACGGGTTAAGTTGTTGTTCCAGCGCCTCACGATAGTACTCACCCCAGGGCAGATCGCCCCAACATTCAGGTGCTATAGCAGTTTGAGGGATCCTTGCCGGTTTCATCACGACCTTCCGCTACGTTTGAGAGGTAATCTATGAATCTTAACAGTATTCCCGCGTTTCAGGACAATTACATCTGGGTTCTTACTAATAATGAAGGACATTGCCTGATTGTCGATCCCGGTGACGCAAAACCGGTGTTGGATGCGATTGCGGAGCATAACTGGCAACCGGAAGCGATTTTGCTCACTCATCATCATCAGGATCACGTTGGCGGCGTGAAAGAACTCCGTGAGCATTTTCCTAAAATTGTGGTTTACGGACCGGCAGAGACACAAGATAAGGGAACGACTCAGGTAGTCAAAGATGGCGAAAGTGCCTTCATTTTAGGGCATGAATTTAGTGTATTTGCCACACCGGGTCACACTTTAGGACATATCTGTTACTTTAGCCACCCTTATCTATTTTGCGGAGATACTCTGTTTTCAGGGGGATGTGGGCGTTTATTTGAAGGTTCAGCACTCCAAATGTATCAATCACTTAAAAAAATATGCACGCTTCCTGATGATACTCTGGTGTGTAGCGCCCATGAATATACTTTATCAAATATTAAGTTTGCACTCAGCATCCTACCGCACGATTCGTTCATAAATGAATATTATCGTAAAGTTAATGAGTTACGCGCAAAAAACCAAATGACACTACCCGTAATTCTGAAAAATGAGCGGAAAAACAATATTTTTCTCAGAACGGAAGATATTGATTTAATTAATGAAATAAACAAAGAAACAATATTGCAACACCCTGAAGAGCGTTTTGCCTGGTTAAGGTCAAAGAAAGACAGGTTCTGACAATTCCTACTTGTCATTCGCAAACTTCGCCGTTATGATCGGTCGTCTTTTAAGCAACTATTGACACACACATGAAGGCAAAAGCGATTTTACTCGCCTCTGTCCTGCTCGTGGGGTGCCAGTCGTCTCAGAACGCTGGTGTTCAACAGCACGCACAGAGCCTTTCTGCAGCTGGTCAAGGGGAAGCAGGAAAGTTTACGAGTCAGGCTCGATGGATGGACGATGGGACGTCTATCGCGCCGGATCAAGACCTGTGGGCTTTCATTGGTGACGAGCTAAAGATGGGAATTCCGGAAAATAACCGGATTCGCGAACAGAAACAGAAATATTTACGCAATAAGAGCTATCTCCACGATGTAACTTTACGGGCAGAGCCGTATATGTACTGGATAGCCGGGCAAGTTAAAAAACGTAACATGCCTATGGAACTGGTACTACTACCCATAGTGGAGAGCGCTTTTGATCCTCACGCGACGTCTGGCGCCAATGCAGCTGGCATTTGGCAGATCATTCCGAGCACGGGGCGCAATTATGGTTTAAAACAGACGCGCAGTTATGATGCTCGTCGCGATGTTGTGGCATCCACAACGGCGGCGCTGGACATGATGCAACGTCTGAACAAAATGTTTGACGGCGACTGGCTGTTGACCGTAGCGGCTTATAATAGCGGCGAAGGTCGCGTTATGAAGGCGATGAAAGCGAACAAAGCTCGTGGCAAAGCGACGGACTTTTGGTCACTTCCATTACCTCAGGAAACGAAGCAGTACGTGCCAAAAATGCTGGCTTTGAGCGATATTCTCAAAAACAGCAAACGCTATGGCGTGCGTCTGCCTACGACAGACGAAAGTCGGGCGTTGGCGCGTGTTCGCTTGAGCAGCCCGGTAGAAATGGCGCAGGTTGCAGATATGGCGGGGATTTCCGTCAGCAAGCTAAAGACGTTTAATGCTGGCGTGAAAGGCTCCACGTTGGGTGCAAGCGGCCCGCAATACGTGATGATTCCAAAGAAGCATGCAGCACAACTGCGTGAATCTCTGGCTTCCGGCGAAATTGCGGCAGTACAGTCAACGTTAGTTGCAGATAATACGCCACTGAACAGCCGTAACTACACGGTTCGTTCTGGCGACACGCTTTCGGGCATCGCTTCGCGTCTTGGCGTGAAAGCAAGCGATCTGAAGCAGTGGAACAATCTGCGTGGTTCTAGCCTGAAAGTTGGGCAAAGTTTGACGGTTGGCGCGGGCACTAGCGCGCAGCGACTGGCTAACAACAGTGACAGTATTACCTATCGTGTGCGTAAAGGGGATTCTCTTTCGAGCATCGCTAAACGTCACGGCGTTAACATCAAAGATGTGATGCGCTGGAACAACGATACGGATAATCTGCAGCCCGGCGATCAGCTAACGTTGTTTGTGAAAAACAACGGTATGCCAGACTCCTGATCAGCATAATGTGAAAAAGGCACCGATTCCCCCGGTGCCTTTTTTATTTACGCTTTACACGCTTCAATCATGATGGTGTCGCTGGTAAAGGAACCATCCTCCTGCAACGCAAAGTAGCCCTTCACCTCCCCCGATGCGCTCTCCTGATACATGCGTATGGCTTGTGCTAATGCGGCCGGTGTGCGCATCCGTGCTACCCATGAGCTGAATTCCAGGGGCAAACGATCGGTCAGCAGCGTGTCGACGACCAAATTTGCATTATTAATGAAAGACAGCCACTCGCCGCTTGAATAGTTCCGCACATGCGAGGTATCACGCAACGCTTCAACCGTCTGCAACCAGATGTCACGAACCGGATGCCCTGGCGACATCACATCCATCATTATCAGTCTGCCACCCGGTTTCAATACACGGTACACCTCACGCAGCGCCATGCCAACATCATGCCAGTGATGGGCTGAATAACGGCTGATAACCACATCAAACGCGTGATCGTCGAAGGGTAACTTTTCGGCATAACCTTGCCGCGTAGAAATATTACTTAACCCTTTCTCACTCGCAGCTTGCGCAACCACTTCCAGCATTTGCGAGGACAAGTCATACGCCACAACGCGCTGCACAGCCTGCGCGGCAATAAAACTGGCATGCCCCGCTCCGCACCCCATGTCCAGAACGTGAGCCAGAGGAAATGCAGACAGTCTTTGCGCCAGACGCTGTAAATCACGGCCAGTGGCGTGTACGGCACTGGTTAAATAGGCATTCGCCTGCGAACCGAACTGTTTTTCGACGTTGTCATGATGAGAGTGTGTTGTCATTGTATTGCCCTTTTCTGGTTGGGAGGTAAAGGGCAGCACCGCTACTGGCCTGCCCTACGGCAGACCTGACACACCTATTGGTCAGGTTTGCCGGGACTGAATTCAACGAGTAGTGGGTTATGATCGGACGCGCGCGTGACCAGTACAGAGGCTTCACTAACGTTCAGACCACGATAAAAGACAAAATCGAGAGGACGGCCAAAGGCCCGACGGCGCTGATCATCCGTAAAGCGCACCTGACGAAGCGACATTTCACGCGCAAAGCGATACAGCGCATTCATGCGCTGGCGGCTCCAGGCATTGAAATCGCCCGCCATTATCACCGGGCCGCTGTGATGTGCAATCTGGTCGCCGATAGGAAGTAACTGCTTACTGTATACATCGACCCCCAGGCTGAAATTAACCGCATGGATATTTACGACCATCAATAATCGCGAATCAGGCAACGGATAGACCGTTACCAGCGCAGATTTCGCCAGGCGTAAGATCGGCTCGCGTTCGCGCAGTGGGCAGCAGTAAACAGGGTGAGCGGCTGAAAGCGTCATCACGCCAGAAGGATGTTGAGGCAGAACAAACGCCGGAACCTGGTCGGCGGCCAGATAGTTCGCCGTTGCAAACTGCACCAACTCTGGCGTGGTTTGCGCTTCCTGCAGTAAAACAAGATGCGCATCTTTGCCGAAGTTCTTCAGCACCGACAGCCATTCGGCACGCTGCTGTTTGAAGATATTCCACACCAGGATCCGAATGCGGTCTTCACTGCTTAACGGCTCTCCGGCGGGTAATGCCTGGCCGATACTCGCAAACGACCCAGGCGGTAAAATCCGTTCTGCAGGTTGTCCGGCGACATAGCGCATGGCATAGGTGTTTTTTCGCACTTTTGACTTTCAAACCTCTATAACGTCAACCAGCCCGGATCCGGACTGGTTCTTCTGTTATAGGGATTTTAGCTCACACTTTCAACGGACAATTACATATTGTTTTGTAAGCGAGCACTTACATCAACAGCTTAGCCCAGGGCAACGCGTGACGGTTTATCCAGCCTGCCACTGACCCCCATGAGTAAGAAGGCTCCCAGCACAATCACCGCGCCAATCCACGGCGTTTGCGCTAAACCAAAGTGCTGTACGGTTTGCCCACCCACGATGGACCCTATCGCAATCCCAATGTTGAATGCCGCAATATTCAGACCAGAAGCGACATCCACGGCATTGGGCGTAAATTGTTCCGCTTTTTGTACCACATACACCTGCAATCCTGGCACGTTGCCGAAAGCAAAGATCCCCATCACCAGGATGGTCGCCAGCGCAGCATATTGCACTGATGCCGTGAACTGGAAGACCATCAACAACACAACCAGCGCGGCAAAGATAAATTTCAACGCCGGAACTGCGCCATGCTTATCTGCCAGCTTGCCGCCCCAGATATTGCCGATAGCAACAGAAACACCATACCCCAGCAAAATCCAGCTCACGGCTGCCGGTGAAAAACCCGCCAGGTTCTGCATCATTGGCGCCAGAAAGGTAAACGCGGTAAACACGCCACCGTAGCCTAACGCGGTGATGGCATAGATAATCAGCAGGCGCGGGTGCGTTAAAACGCGAATCTGATCGCGCATCGTCGCGGCAGCGCGGCCTGGTATATTCGCCGGAATCAGAATCAGGCTGCTGATCAATGCGATGATACCGAGCATTGAGACAGCAAGAAACGTTTCACGCCATCCAAAATGCTGACCGATAAATGTTCCCAGCGGAACGCCGGTTACCAGGGCAACAGTTAAGCCGCCAAACATAATGGCAATGGCTGACGCGGCTTTCTCTTTTGGCACCAGACTCGTCGCAATTGTCGAGCCAATAGAGAAGAACACACCATGCGCCAGTCCCGTCAGCAGACGAGCGACTACCAGTGTCATATACCCAGGTGCCTGCCATGCCAAAATATTCCCGGCAGTAAACAGAACCATCAATGCAACCAGCAACTGTTTACGCGGTAAACGTCCGGTTAATGCTGTCAGCACTGGAGCGCCGATCGCGACCCCCAGAGCGTAGATTGAGACCAGTAATCCCGCAGAAGGCAACGAGATCGCCAGTTGTTCGGCAATGGTAGGCACCAGACCCACTATCACAAATTCGGTTGTGCCAATTGCAAAGGCACTGATTGTCAGTGCAAGTAACGCTAACGGCATAAGTCACTCCATATCATCACTAAGTAGATGACACGTAGTATGCAGTGGTGCTTTAATGACAAAAATATCCAAAATCTCAATATAATTTTGCTTCAGGTGCAAAAATGAAAGCAACATCAGAAGAACTCGCGATTTTTGTTGCTGTGGTGGAAAGTGGTAGCTTCAGCCGCGCCGCAGAACAACTTGGCCAGGCTAACTCTGCCGTTAGTCGTGCCGTCAAAAAACTGGAAATGAAATTGGGTGTGGGTTTGCTTAACCGCACAACACGCCAGTTAAGCCTCACAGAGGAAGGCGAGCGTTATTTCAGGCGCGTACAGTCAATATTGCAGGAAATGGCCGCCGCCGAGACGGAGATTATGGAAACGCGCAATACCCCACGTGGATTGCTGCGTATAGATGCCGCAACACCGGTGACGCTTAACTTTCTGACACCGCTGATCAAGCCATTCCGCGAGCGTTATCCGGAGGTAACTCTTTCGTTAGTCTCCTCGGAGACCTTTATCAATCTTATCGAGAGGAAGGTTGATGTGGCGATCCGCGCCGGTGCATTAAGCGATTCAAGTCTTCGCGCTCGTCCGCTGTTTACCAGCTACCGTAAAATTATCGCTTCGCCAGATTACATTGCACAGTATGGTAAGCCCGAAACCGTCGCCGATCTGAAAGATCATCTCTGTTTAGGTTTTACCGAACCGGCTACGCTGAATACCTGGCCGGTCTCCTGCTGCGATGGGCAGCTTCATGAGATTACCAGCGGGCTTTCTTCTAATAGCGGAGAGACGATAAAGCAGCTGTGCCTTAGCGGCAACGGGATCGCGTGTCTGTCAGACTATATGATTGCGAAGGAGCTGGAGCGGGGAGAATTTGTTGAACTGCTCGCCGAACATCGTGTTCCGATCGAGATGCCGTTTAGTGCGGTTTACTACAGCGATAAGGCAGTCAGCCCGCGTATTCGCGCGTTTATCGATTTTCTCAGTGAACATGCGGGTAGCATTGCCACCCGCACGCAGGTGAGTTAATCCCAGTTCGGTGCCAGTCCTTCCGGACTCACCAGACGATCGTTGCAATCCAGTGCAGCGATCGCTTTTTTGTCCTCGGCATCCAGTTGCAGATCCAACGCCTGCAGGTTGCTTGCCAGGTTTTCACGCCGGGTTGAGGACGGGATCACTGAATAACCTTCACCCATCGCCCATGCCAGAATCACCTGAGCAGGAGTGGCGTTATGCTTCGTTGCGATACGAATAATCGTCTCATCTTTCAACGCTTTGCCATAAGCCAGCGTCATGTAGGAGGTAATGTGAATACCGTGTTCGCTCGCCCAATCCACCACTTTACGGTTTTGCAGATACGGAGAGAGTTCGATCTGGTTCGTTGCGATATTCCCGGCACCGATCGCGCTAATCGCTTTCTCCATGAGTGGGATAGTGAAGTTCGAGATACCAATTTCGCGCGTCAGACCTTGTTTTTTCGCATCCAGCAGCGCCTGCATAAACTCTTCTACTGACACCGCATCATTAGGTGACGGCCAGTGAATCAGGGTTAAATCAACATAGTCCGTGCGCAGTTTTTTCAGGCTCTCTTTGAGGCTTGGGATCAGCCTCTCTTTGCTCAGGTTTTCTGTCCAGATCTTGGTGGTGATGTAGAGTTCGCTGCGCGATACGTTGCTTTCTGCGATTGCCTGGCCGACTGCGGCTTCATTATCATAGATTTGTGCGGTATCGACAGCACGATAACCCAGCTCAATAGCGGTTTTTACGGATGCGATGACCACGTCGTCTTTCAGGCGAAAAGTACCTAAACCAAATGCAGGGATTGTCATTGAATTCCTCTTTATTAATGCTGTTCATTAGCAGAGGACGATTATCGCTGTGGCAGATATGAGGAAAAAGAGGGTAAAACGCAGAAGATTTTTGCGAATTTAGCAATAACCAAATCGCAGATAAAGAAAAAGCCCTGAGTGTTAACTCAGGGCTCTTAATAAGTGGCGGAACGGACGGGACTCGAACCCGCGACCCCCTGCGTGACAGGCAGGTATTCTAACCAACTGAACTACCGCTCCACCGAATTTTTCTACAACTACCGGAATACTCCGGCTACTGCTTAATTTGATGCCTGGCAGTTCCCTACTCTCGCATGGGGAGACCCCACACTACCATCGGCGCTACGGCGTTTCACTTCTG
>NZ_JBWKPZ010000018.1:0-106119 GCF_059418505.1 Citrobacter sp. GW821-FHT07H02
ACAACGGTGGGTTGACACCCACCGAGATGGAAAGACAAAGAACCTCTGGCTGTGTCCAAATTAAGTAGACCACTTCAACCCCGACCCGAAAGGCAGGCGGAATAAGGCGAATGTATCGCGAAGCGACGATTTTCCTTGCCGGGAGCCAGGGTTGCAAGGGAGGCGGCGGCGAGCCTCCCTTGCACGTTCACAGGTAGGGTGATTGCAGAGAAGCAGTGGACATAAGGTGAACGTCACCCTTCACCAGAGTGACAGGTTCTCGATAATTTCTTAACTGAGCAGCATTACGCCACGTGAGACGCCGCGATATCCAACAGCGCCATCTCCTCGCTATTCAACAATTTCTCGATATTCACCAGAATCAGCATACGGTCGTCCAGCGCCCCCAGCCCCGTCAGATATTCCGTCGACAAGGTCACGGCAAACTCCGGCGCCGGGCGAATTTGATCCGCCGTCAGCGATAACACATCAGACACGCCATCAACCACGATACCGACGACGCGTTGTCCCAGATTCAGGACAATCACCACCGTATTGTCGTTATATTCGACGTCGCCCTGGCTAAATTTCACACGCAGATCAACAATCGGCACAATAACGCCGCGCAGATTGGTCACCCCTTTGATAAACGATGGCGTGTTAGCGATGCGTGTCACCTGATCGTAGCCGCGAATTTCCTGCACTTTCAGAATGTCGATGCCGTACTCTTCGTCTCCCAGCGTAAAAACCAGGAACTCCTGGCCTGACGGCTCGCCGGCCAGTTTGGTTACGTTACTCATACCGGTCATATCTCTTTCCTTCCTCACTCAATCAGGCGGCGGTGATCGCCATACGTTGTTCGCGGTTTAAACCCTGTAGCGCAGAAACATCCACAATCAGTGCAACGCTGCCGTCGCCCAGAATGGTGGCGGCGGAAATGCCCGGCACTTTGCGGTAGTTGCTCTCCAGGTTTTTAACCACCACCTGGTGCTGGCCAATAAGCTGGTCGACCAGCAGCGCATAACGTCGTCCGGCGCTTTGCAGGATCACCACAATGCCCTGGGTCGCTTCTGTTTTCGCGCCAACCACATCGAACAGTTTCCACAGTTCCACCAGCGGTAAATATTCCCCGCGCACTTCCAGCACGCGTTCGCCGCCCGCCAGTGGATGCAAGTCTTCTTCGCGCGGCTGGAGCGACTCCATCACCGCATTCAGGGGTAAAATGAAGACTTCATTTGCCACACGAACCGACATGCCGTCGAGGATGGCCAGCGTCAGCGGCAGCAAAATGCGAATCGTGGTGCCGGAACCCTGTTTTGACTGGATCTCAACGTGGCCGCCCATCTCCTGGATGTTACGTTTCACCACGTCCATGCCGACACCCCGGCCAGACACGTCCGTCACCTGTTCCGCCGTCGAGAAACCCGGGGCAAAAATCAACATGCCGACTTCGTCATCGGTCATGTTTTCGTGGATCGCCATCCCTTGCGACATCGCTTTTGCCAGGATGCGTTCACGGTTAAGCCCCGCCCCATCGTCGGTCACTTCAATGCAGATATTCCCGCCCTGATGTTCCGCAGAAAGGATCAGATTCCCGACCGCACTTTTGCCGGATTCTGCGCGTTTTTCCGGTAACTCAATACCGTGGTCGAGACTGTTGCGCACCAGGTGCGTCAGGGGATCGATAATCCGTTCAATCAGGCTCTTGTCCAGTTCCGTCGAGCTACCGATCAGCGTCAGCTCAACCTGCTTGCCCAGCTTGCCTGCCAGATCGCGCACCAGGCGTGGGAAACGGCTGAAAACATACTCCATCGGCATCATACGAATCGACATGACCGACTCTTGCAGGTCGCGGGCGTTACGTTGTAACTGACCCATGCTGGTGATGAGATCGCCGTGATTCACCGGGTCAAGCTCGTTGGAGCGTTGCGCCAGCATCGACTGGGTAATCACCAGTTCGCCCACCAGGTTGATCAGTTGATCCACCTTCTCAACCGCCACGCGAATGCTGGTCGATTCACTGGCGCGTGCCGGTTTTTCACGTTCCGCACGTGCGGGCTGCGGATCGCGGGTCGCGCTCTTCACCGCAGAAACGACCGCCGGAGTCTGTGCTGGCGACACCTCGGCCACCGGTGACGCCTCATGGCTGGCAGGCGTGACAGGCACCTGCTCAAACGCAATCTGATCGGCTTCAATCACAAAGCAGAGCACCGCGATAATGTCATCTTCCGCAATGCCGCCATCCAGCGTCGCACTGAGGCTATCGGCCTCTTTGACAACATCCGTTAAGGTGGCCAGATTGCTCAGCTCTGCTTCCAGTAAATCGACTTCATTGGCTTTCAGACGAGACAGCACAATGCGCAATTGCGTCTCTTCGCCACTCTGCGGCGTCGCGGTCTCTTCCTGAATCGCCATACTGTCGACAACACTCAGTTTGGCGGCATTCACCACGGCAGGCGCTGTTTCGCCTTTGGCTTCCAGCGCTAACTGACGTAACGCATTGCAGATGTATTCGAAGCTTGCGGTATCCGGCTGTTCAGAGCTTTTATAGGCGTCGAGCTGTTCCTGCATAATATCTTTCGTTTCCAAAAACAGGTTGATAATGTCGGTATTGAGCTGCATCTCACCGCGCCGGGCTTCATCCAGCAGGTTTTCCATTAAATGGGTGGTTTCCTGCAAAACGGTAAAACCAAACGTGCCTGCGCCCCCTTTTATCGAATGCGCGGCACGAAAAATCGCATTCAGTTGCTCTGAATCCGGCGCCTCAGGCACTAAATCGAGCAGGTGCTGTTCCATGTCAGCCAACAACTCGTCAGCTTCATCAAAAAATGTCTGATAAAAATCGCTAATATCCATGCTCACGCTATCACCTCGGATTGGCTGGTGGCGATGTGGGAACGCTTGCCGACGGCACGGCCGCTGGCTGTTGTAAGACACTTACCGGCTCATTCTGGCTTTCAGCGTTTTCATGCAAAATGGCCTGCTCTGCCTGTCTATTGAGCACCAACAGGCTGATACGGCGGTTGATGGCGTCACCGGGACCGCGATCGCTCAGGCGCATTGTGGCCGCCATGCCGACCACCCGTAACACTTTCCCGTCATCCAGGCCGCCGCTAACCAACTCCCGGCGCGACGCATTGGCGCGGTCAGCAGACAGTTCCCAGTTGCTGTAGCCTTTTTCACCGTTGGCATAAGGGAAGTCATCGGTGTGACCGGAGAGGCTGACGCGATTTGGAATGCCGTTAAGCACTGGCGCGATGGCGCGCAGAATATCGCGCATATACGGCTCAACGTCGGCGCTACCGGTTTTAAACATTGGGCGATTCTGGCTGTCGATAATCTGAATGCGCAGCCCTTCCTGAACCAGATCAATCTTCAAATGCGGGCGTAACGCGCGCAGTTTAGGGTCCGATTCAATCAGCTGATCGAGATCGCCGCGCAACTTACTCAGACGGCTTTGCTCCATGCGTTTTTTCAGCTCATCAATGTTCGGCTGCTTGTTAACTTCCCCCTGTTGCTGGGTGTAGTCATCACCGCCGCCAGGAATGGCACTTTGACTGTTCGAGATTCGGTTGCCGCCCGTCACTGCCGTTGCCAGCGGGGTGCGAAAATATTCCGCAATCTGGATCAACTCTTTCGGGCTGGAGATGGAAATCAGCCACATGACCAGAAAAAACGCCATCATTGCGGTCATAAAGTCGGCATAGGCGATTTTCCACGAGCCATGCGCCCCACCGCCGTGTCCTTTATGTTTTCGTCGTTTTACGACGATGATGGGATGGGCCTGATTTTTCATGCTTCCTCGGTCGTCGTCTGCTGCGGGTTCGGGTTTCTCACCGCGCGCACATGCTCTTCCAGTTCAATAAAGGAAGGACGTTCACTGGAATAGAGCGTTTTACGGCCAAATTCGACGGCGATCGGCGGCGCATAACCGTTCAGGTTTGAGAGCAGAGTGACCTTCACGCACTGCATCATTTTGCTGGTTTCCGCACTCTTCTGGCGCAGGACGCTGGCCAGCGGTGAAATAAACCCATAAGCCAATAAGATCCCGAGGAATGTTCCCACCATTGCATGCGCAATCAGTGCGCCGAGTTCAGCGGCCGGACGGTCAGCGGAAGCCAGTGCATGCACCACCCCCATCACCGCCGCCACGATGCCAAACGCCGGTAATGAATCGCCGACTAATGCCAGACTGTTGGCCGGGACTTCTGACTCACTTTCGTGAGTCTCAATTTCTTCATCCATCAACGCTTCAATTTCGAAGGTATTCATATTGCCGCTGATGATCAGACGCAAATAATCTACAATAAAATCAAGCATTACCGCGTCGGCGAGAATGCGCGGATAGCTGGCGAAAATTTCACTTTCACCTGGATTTTCAATGTCCCGCTCCAGCGAGAACATCCCCTGCTGCCGCGACTTGGCCATCAGGCGATAGAGCAGCGCCAGTAAATCCATATACATTGCTTTCGTGTATTTCGAACGTCGAAACAGTAACGGGATCGCTTTCATCGTCCCTTTGATGGCTTTGCCGTTATTACCGACAATAAACGCCCCTATACCCGCGCCACCGATGATGACCAGTTCAGCTGGTTGATAGAGTGCCCCAAGGTGTCCGCCGGTCATCACATAACCGCCGAAAACTGTACCGATAACCACCAGGTATCCTAATAAGATAAGCACGACATCATCCTTCCGCTGTTGACTATGGCAGGATGCGCAGTCGGGGCATTAACGCGTACGCGAGACAAAAAAAAGCAGCGGTAATCGCTTACCGCTGCTGGAGTGTTTGTCCACACCGTATCGGTTAAACAGCCTGTTCGATCTGTTCATCCAGCAGTTGTGGAATAATATCGGCAGCATTACGGGAAAGTTTACGTCTTTTTACGGCGCGGGAAGGAGGCTGGCATAAACTGCAGGCAAAGCTGCCCGGAGGCTGGTGTGCGTGGGTGATAAAATTACCGTCACAGCAATTGCAGCGCGACAATTCAAGCAAACCACTTTCAACAAAACGCACGAGTGTCCAGGCGCGGGTTAGCGCGAGCAGCGGCCCCTCTTCCGGTTGCGGGCACTGCTCCAGGTAAAGTCGATACGCTTTGATCACGGCATCCACGCCGCTGCATAACCCTGTTTTGAGCAAGAACTGCCAGGCGTTACAAAACATGGAAGCATGAATATTCTGCTCCCATGTCATAAACCAGTCGGTGGAAAACGGAAGCATCCCTTTTGGCGGAGGACTGCCGCGTAATTCTTTGTACAGCTTGATGAGACGACCACGACTTAACTGTGTTTCGCTTTCCAGCATTTGCAAACGGGCGCCAAGCGTGATCAATTCCATGGCTAACTGGATATCGCGCGCTTCCTGAACAATGCTTTTTTCGCTCATCATCAGGCCCTTTTCTTACGCGCCGCATCGTCAGCCTGATTCACGTCGTTGAGCAGACGCGTCGACAGCATGATGCCGGTATGAATTTGCTGAAGATCGTCGACACGCGAATCCTGCGTCAGACGGGTGATCGTCTGGCAGCTGTCAAAGCGGAAATGACATACTAATTGATTTGTTTCGGCCAGCTTGACCATTTGCGGAAGCGTTAAAGTCCCCAGCGTGTTCGCCATCTCTTCACTGATACCCAGGCGGAACATCGCGGATGCTTTGTCCTGTACGATCAGACGCTGTGCGAGAAGAAAGTATGACAAATTGATGTCATAGATATGTTTCAGCAACTCGGATGTGTGCATTGTTCCCATCCAGAATAACCCATTTTATTTTTATGCGGTAAAACCGCACCCCGTGATGTTGCCGGGAATTCCCGGTAAAAAAAATCAAAAAGGTCAAATGCATAGCAGTGTTCAGGTACAAACGCGCACTGGAAAGCACTCCCTCCAGGGAACACTCGCCATTTACACGTTTTAATCAATTCTTACAAATACCTAAGATTTTTCCTAATTCGACGCAACTCTACTCGCCACCATCGACACATACAACGGAGCAGGGCTGCGAATTTGAAAAATATGTGATCTACGTCACAATATTACTCAAATACTTAACATAAACCCATCAGATAAGCTTTTATTTTGTGTGTTTATTCACCAATTAAACACACTTTGTATTCCAGAGCTCCGACCAGACGTTCAATAAATAGACAAACGCCACTTGTTTCGTAAAGTGAATGTCACTTTATGAAAATATAAAATAATTGGGTATGCTGTTTTATGAGGGGCAATATTTAATTCTAATAAAACAATAACTTAACTATTAAGATGAGTTAATTAATACCCCATAGTTACCATAGGTTATATGTTAATTTTTGTTACATTGCAATTAACATTTCATTTTCATACCCACAAAATTTAATTTAAATTACACAATAATGTCTTGCTGGTGATTTTTGTGACGATTTCAATCATAAGATTATCTAATGAATAATTATGATAACCCTCACACAATTGCCCTCTCAAAGCGTTGCAGTATTGGTTTAAACAGAGTAAAGCTGAACTACCACCTCATATTCTTGCAATTAAGGAGCGAGTTATGAGCTACACCCATATTCTTGTCGCCGTTGCCGTTACGCCAGAAAGCCGCCAACTTTTAGCCAAAGCCGTTTCCATCGCGCGCCCTGTCAATGCCCGCATTAGTCTGATTACTCTCGCCTCCGATCCGGAGATCTATAACCAGTTCGCTGCGCCGATGCTGGAGGATTTACGCGAGGTGATGCAGGAGGAGACACAGGATTTTCTTAATACACTCAGTCGTGACGCGGGTTATCCCATTGAGCAAACCTTTATCACTTATGGGGAGCTTAACGAACATATTCTGGATGTGTGCCGAAAACATGCGGTGGATTTGGTCATTTACGGAAATCATAACCACAGTTTCTTTTCGCGAGCCTCCTGCTCTGCGAAAAGTGTGATCAGCACCAGTCAGGTAGATGTTTTGCTGGTTCCGCTGGCGAAAGAATAAGCGCCGATGAGCGAATGTCAGGCCAGTTTAGGAAAGGTCGCGACTTTGTTCCGCTGCTGACTCTCGGCGTTGCGCGGCGCAACTTCCTTCAGGTCGTGAATAAAGCGATCCTGCCAGTTATGGATATCATTTTTGATTATCACCGCCAGCATTTCCGCATGGCGCGAAATACGCTCGGCAAGGGGCATGGTTAATGCGCGATCCAACGCGGCGGCGACTTCATCCCGATCATACGGATTAACGATTAACGCGGATGTCAGTTCGTTGGCGGCACCGGCAAACTGTGAAAGCACCAGCACGCCGGGGTTGGCGGGGTCCTGCGCGGCAACATATTCCTTCGCCACCAGGTTCATGCCATCCCGTAGTGGCGTCACCAGCCCCACATCAGAGTAACGAAATACTTTCATCAGCAGCTTGCGATCAAAATGTTGGTTCAGATAGTAGAGCGGCGTCCAGCCCAGTTGACCGTATTTGCTGTTGATCCGCCCTGCTTCCGTCTCCAGTTGGTGGCGAATATCCTGGTAAGCCTGTACATCACCACGCGACGTCGGCGCAATTTGCGTATAGCGGATGTTACCGTGATGCTGAGGATAGTGCTCCAGCAGCGCTTCATAGGCCTGAAAACGCTCGGGCAACCCTTTGGAATAGTCCAGTCGCTCGACAGAAAAAATGTTCTGCACATTCTTCAGTTCCGCCTTCAACTGCGCCAGTTTTGGCGGCAGCGCACCTTTCGCCTGCTGAGCAATCTCTTCCGGCGCAATGCCAATCGGATACACGTCGGTACAAAATGCTTTGCCCCACGCCGTATGACGTCGACTGCGTGTGGTGACTCGGGTCTGACTCGCCAGACAGTCCAGGAAAGCCAGTCGGTCGTTTTCGGTCTGGAATCCGAGTAAATCGAAATCACACATCTGCTCCAGCAGCGAATCGTGGGGTGGCAAGGCGTTAAAAATTTCAGGGGTCGGGAACGGAATATGCAGAAAAAAGCCAATACGGTTATTCACGCCACGCTGGCGCAATTCACTGGCAAACGGCAGCAAGTGATAGTCGTGAACCCAGATCATGTCGTCTTCGTTTAACAGCGGCAGCAGTTTGTCCGCCAGCAACGCATTGACCCGCAGATATCCCTCCCAGGCATTGCGCTGAAATTGCACTAAGTCCAGCCGGTAATGAAATGCCGGCCACAGAACAGCGTTAGAAAACTGGCAGTAATACTCTTCGTAATCCTGCTCGCTCAGATTAAAAGACGCCCAGGTCATATTCCCGCGCGTCACTTTTTTCAACGGCTTATCTTCGTCCCCCGTCTCCCCACTCCAGCCGAACCACAGCCCTCCAGTGGCTTTTAGAGCGCCCAGTACACCAACCGCCAGCCCGCCAGCACTGCCTTTATTATCGGGGGGAGCAATTCGATTAGATACTACGACTAAACGACTCATAGCCATCTCTCCTGTCACTCGCTGATTTTTGTTTTTGTTGTGGATTATGGATCTGTTCCAGCCAACGCCAGACGTCAGCCACGCTGGCTAAACGCCAGTTGGCCTGCGTCTCACCGCAACCGACTTTGATCGACATGCCACCCGCCCGATTCACCGCCGCGAACCCCGTTTCATCGGTCAGATCGTCACCTATAAACAAAGGAGTACGGCCTGCAAAGGGGGCCTCATGCATAAATGCGGCAATGGCTTCACCTTTGTCACTCCCCCGGGGTTTAATCTCCAGCACACATTTACCCGGTTGCAACGCTAACTGCGGCCAGCGGGCGGTAACGCGCTTCGCCAGCATCAGTAACGCCGCTTCATGCTGCGGCGCCTGTCGGTAATGCAGCGCGAATGCCATGTTTTTGCTTTCCAGTTCAGCGCCAGGCAGGTTTTCCAGCGCCGCAGATAACTGGTTGTAGACGTCACGTTTTAACGCCTGTGGAAGCGTCACGATGTGGGTTTGACCATGGATATCACGGCGCTCGGCCCCGTGTACTCCGGCAAGCGGAAAACGAAAAGGGGTTGTCAGCGCGTCAAGTTCAACCATCGAACGCCCTGAAATCAATGCCAGTGCTCCCGCATTCTGCATGGCCAGGCGGTGTAGCATCTTGAGAACGGCGTCCGGTATTGCCACCTGATCGGGGTGCGGTCTGATCTCAGCAAGGGTTCCATCAAGGTCAAAAAACCAGGCATGGTTTGCAGATAATTCAGGGGATACGGTTAACAAGTCTGTCACCCTGTTCTCCTCCTTATCATGGTTTTTGGGAGGCGAAAAGCGCCCCCATTAGCATGTAAGTATAGACAGTGTGACAATGCTCGCCATTTTGAAAGACAATCGCCAGCCTTATTAGGGGCTGACGATCAGGGGGGACTATACTGAAAAGTTGGCTGATAAAAACGTTACACAGTACGTTTCGCTTTTTGTTTGTAACGGTCGAAGATCACCGCGGCCAGCAGGATCAAGCCACGAACTACGTACTGCGCGAAAGGAGAAATATTCAGAAGGTTCATGGCATTTTCCACGGTCCCCAGAATCAACACCCCGGCCACCACATATGAGATTTTCCCGATGCCGCCTTTGAGGGAAACGCCCCCAAGTACACAGGCAGAAATCACAATCAGCTCGTAACCAATCGAGGTCATCGGCTGGCCACTGGTCATACGCGATGCCAGAATGATGCCCGCCGCAGCAGAAACCAACCCCGAGAGCACAAAGATGATGATTTTGGTGCGAACGACCGGAACCCCGGCCAGGCGCGCCGCCTCTTCATTACCGCCAATCGCCAGCGTATTACGGCCAAAGGTGGTTTTGTTCAGCAGCAGACCAAAGATTATCAGACAAGCGACCGTTAACCAGATCGGCGCAGGCAGCCCGAACCAGTTAGCATAGCCGAGGGTAAAGAAACGCTCGTCTTCAATACCGACCGCTTTCCCGTCAGAAATGATATAGGCCAGGCCGCGCACAATCTGCATCGTCGCAAGCGTGGTAATCAGGGCGTTGATCTTTAAGCGGGCAATCACGAAACCGTTCACCAGACCACACAGCACGCCGAGCAGCAGTCCTGCCGCCACGCCGATCCACAGGCTTTCGGTCATGTTGATGACCACAGCGGTCGTTACCCCGGCGCAGGCAATAACGGAGGCGACAGAGAGGTCGAAATCGCCAGATGCCAGACAGAACAACATCCCGCAGGCCACCATGCCTGACATGGAGATAGCCAGCCCCAGCCCCTTCATATTAATAAAGGAGGCAAAGTTTGGCACAAAAATAGCGCAGGCCAGGAACAGTACCGCGAACACAACCAACATTCCGTACTGATCCCAAATGCGACCAGGGTTAAACGGCGACTTAGGCGCGCCAGATCCCGATGTAGTTACAGAAGACATCATACTCTCCTTACTCAGGCGACTGCCTGGCTGACTTTTGGCATAGCAAGGCTCAAAGCCTGCCGTTCATCCGCCTGTTCGTGAAGCAATTCACCGGCGATCTCACCTTCCCTCATCACCACAATACGGTCGGCGACGCCCAAAACCTCCGGCAAATCACTGGAGGCAAACAACACAGCAACGCCCCGCGCCGCCAGGGCGTAGATAACGTTATAGATTTCGTGTTTTGCGCCCACATCTATGCCGCGTGTTGGTTCATCAAGCAAAATGACTTTCATCTCTTCCGACAGCCAGCGACCCAGAATCGCCTTTTGCTGATTCCCGCCGGAGAGGTTCATGATCAGTTGCTCCGCTCCCGGTGTTTTAATGTTCAGTGAATGAATATGGTGGTCAGCGTTGGTCTCTTCCCAACTGTTGTTGATAAGACACCCGCCCCGGACATGCTTACGACGCGCGCTGATGTTGATATTGTCGCGTACAGAATGCACCGGGATGATCCCCTCGGCTTTACGGTCTTCCGGGCAGAGCATCATGCCTGCCGCAATGGCATTGGCTGGCTTGCGGATATCAATCGGTTTTTCATCGATATACACCTGACCTTCAGTGATACGCGTGCCGCCGAACAACCCTTTCATCAACTCACTGCGTCCGGCGCCGACCAGGCCAAACAGCCCGACAATCTCGCCGCTGCGCACCGATAAACTGATCGGAGTCCTTACGCCAGGCGCTTTCACCTCATGCAGACGCAAACGCTCTGCGCCATAGGGCCTTGATTCCCAACCGTAAATATCGCCGAGATCGCGCCCCACCATCGCCTGTACTAACGCGTCGTGGTTCACCTGCTGCATGTCGGCAAATGTTTTGACATAGCGACCATCTTTGAACACGGTAATGGCGTCGCTCAGCGCGAAAATTTCTTCCATACGGTGCGAAACGTAGAGGATGATGCGACCTTCTTTACGCAGTTCACGAATGACGCGGAATAAGTTCTCAATCTCTCTGGCTGAAAGTGAGCTGGTCGGTTCATCAAAGGCGATAATTTTGGCATTTCGCGCCAGCGCTTTGGCGATCTCCACCATCTGCCACTGCCCGATCGAGAGATATTTCAGCGGGGTATCAGGATCAATGTCCATCCCCAGATGTTTTAGCTGCAACCCGGCCTCATAATTAAGCAGCGATCGGTTTACAATTCCGCCTTTATGCGGCAACTGACCAAGATAAATATTCTCCGCGACGGTCATTTCCGGCACGAGATGTAATTCCTGGTAAATAATAGCGACACCGGCGTTCAATGCGGCAGTGGTGTCAGCAAAGGTGACCTCTTGCCCAAGAATCGCTAAAGAACCCGTGGTAGGCGCGTAATTACCGCTGAGAATTTTTAAGAGTGTTGATTTCCCGGCGCCATTTTCACCCATCAGCGCATGCACCTGACCGGCATAACAGTCAAAACTGATATCCGTTAGCGCTTTGACGCCAGGAAAGGTTTTTCCAATGCCGCGAAATGAGAGATACGGGGTAGATTGTTGCATAACGTCTCCGTGAATCTGGGTCGTTAGTCGTTAATCAAACCCTCTGCCGCCGCAGCGACAGAGGGTGTTTTCTACTGCCGATTACTTACCGCCTAACCCTTTTTTGGCCAGTTCTTCTTTGAAGTTGTCACGCGTAATCAACACTACATCAGTCACTTCAGTGAATTTTGGTGGTTCCGCGCCTTTGGTCACCCAGTTGTAGAGCATTTCGCTGGATTTATAGCCATGTACGTCCGGGCTTGGCAGCAACGAACCGAAGAAGCCGGTCGCTTGCGCCTTCGACAGTTCACTGACCGCGTCCACGCCGTTGATACCGATACCGATCACATCGGCAGCTTTAAAGCCCTGGCCTTCCGTCGCACGCACGCCGCCCAGTACGGTGTTGTCGTTCATCCCGACAATCAGCCAGTGTTTCACTTCCGGATGCTGAACCAGCATGGAGTTCGCAGCATCAAATGCACCAGGGATGTCATTGGATTTCGTCGGCACCTGGTAGATCTGTTTTTCCGGGAAGCCAGCGGTTTTCAGCGCGTCCATTGAGCCACCGGTACGGCGACGCGCGGTATCCAGCTCGTTCGCCGTGATCGCCATTACCGCAGTCTCTTTCACATCCCAACCGCGTTTCTGCATCTCTTTGTACAGCTCTTCACCCTGACGCTCGCCAATTTTAGTCGCCGCCATCATGACCAGAGGAACGGTATCCATCGGCTTGCCTTTGGCGTTAACAAACTGGTCGTCCACCGCGATGACTTTCATGTCGTAACCGCGCGCCTTGGCAGCGATTGCCGAGCCGAGTTTCGGATCCGGTGTACAAATAACAAACCCTTTCGCGCCGCTGGCGGCCAGGCTGTCGATGGCATTCAGGGTCTTTTCGCCATCGGGGACGGCAATTTTAATCACTTCAAAACCCAAATCTTTTCCGGCTTTATCAGCAAATTTCCACTCCGTCTGGAACCAGGGTTCTTCTGGCTGTTTCACCAGAAAACCGAGCTTCATGGTTTCTGCAATAGCGGATTGTGACATAACGGCAGCCAGGCCAATGGCCGCCAGCGCTTTAGTGAATTTGTGCATGGTTAACTCCAGCTTTAGCGTTCTTTTATGTAGGGTAAAAACGAACGGTTTTTTGTAATTCAGACGAAAAACAAGGCATTACCATTTATATCGACGATTAATGCCAGTGCTGGAATAAGTTTTAGCGGGAAATTGATTCTCCATAGGAGAGCGGCATCACATCACAGAATTACAGTAATTGCGTGCATAAATTTAGCGGGAAATGACATAAGAAAATGAGAATTTGTCAGACAAATAAAAAGAGGTGTAGCAGATTAGTCCATAACCCCAGCCAGCCAATCCTTGTTCCCGAATACGGGTGTATTCGGGAACGTTTTATTTACCCGCGATAGTAAATATGGTCCGCATGATCACGAACCGGAGCGTCGTCACCAGGTTAACGGGCGCTGAGCGTCAGTGCAAAATCAAATATATGGCCTAACCCTTTGCCGCTAATCAGATTGCCATCTTTAACAACTGGCGCAGAGCAGATCGGGCAAATCAAACAGCCAGTGATGACAGAGTGATTGGCTTGACGTTTTCACGTTTCTAAAAATGATCTGGCACACACTTCAGCCCTGGTGGGAGACCTGCCAGTACAGCTTTATCTAATAACTGCCGAAACAGCCATAATGGATAATTATCATTGAACATATGATACCCGTTGGAACTATCTCACTCCGTCATTTAAAACAATGCTTCAAACATCTATCGATACTTTAATCAACGTTAAATCATGACGTTGC
This sequence comes from Citrobacter sp. GW821-FHT07H02, assembly GCF_059418505.1. Lineage (NCBI taxonomy): Bacteria > Pseudomonadati > Pseudomonadota > Gammaproteobacteria > Enterobacterales > Enterobacteriaceae > Citrobacter > Citrobacter sp. GW821-FHT07H02. Next base: position 13,631 of record NZ_JBWKPZ010000018.1, read on the forward strand.
ACTGACGAGACATAATTTCTAAAATTCCTGGTTCACAACCGATATTTAAGAAAAATATGTAAAAAACTTTAAACATTTCATTATAAGGATTTTCTTATATCCATACAGGCGGTATGCTTATTTCGATCATCAACGGAAATGACTACGTGATCACATAAAGGACCGGCAGAACGGATTTATTCTGCTAACAGTATCACTTGTGCGTAGATGTTAAGTGTGGCAGCAGCCTGCTGCGCTGATGCTGGTTACGCACAGCCCCTTTTCTGGAAATAAGGATATTGACATGGCTGCAGTAGAAATGGCTCACAAGCTCAACGCCCAGATGAATCTTGAGTTTTACGCATCCAATCTTTACCTTCGCCTGAGCGAGTGGTGTGCGGATAACAGTTTGACGGGTACAGCGATGTTTCTTCGCACTCAGGCGCAAAGCAACATCACCCAAATGATGCGCATGTTTAATTTTATGAAGAGCGCAGGCGCTAACCCCATTGTTAAAGCGATTGATATTCCCGGCGATGAGTTAACGTCACTTGAAGAATTATTTCAGAAAACCTTAGACGATTATCAACAGCGCTCCAGCACCCTGTCGAGTTTAACCCGCGAAGCAAAAGCGTTGAATGACGACCTCACGCTTGATTTTCTCCACGATCTGAAAAAAGAACAGCAGCAGGATGGCGTGCTATTACAAGCGATCTTCGATGAAGTTTGCAGCGCCAAACGCGCAGGTCTGTGCATGGCGCAAACAGACAAGCACTTACTCAACGTCGTTAACCACCAGCACCACTAATGGCGGTATAGCGTCGGATAACGCCATAACCCCCCAGTCTGGCCTGCAAGAATATCTACCGCAGGCCGGGCAACCGTCGCATTGCCGACTCCCCCAATGATTCAGAAACGATTACGCCCCCTGATGCAGGAGGCGTAATAAGCATGCTTCAAAAAGCTAATACATTGATTAAATTAGTGAGCTTCGCCCTGCGGCGTGAATTTCAGCTCGATCAAGGCGATAGCTTTCTGAATAGCGCGCATCGTCACGGGATCGGCTGCGGCAGGATGGCTTGAAAAATCGATGTTTTTCAGTTGGGTAGCCATTTTCTCGCGAACTTCGACGGGGGCGATCACGTCAAGAACGTCCAGAATTTGTTTGAGAACCAGTTGGCAGGCAACAACGTCAGAGACCAGTTCCTGATCGGCGTTCAGTGTTTGGGACATAGTGAGCTCCTTATAGAAAGGTCGTCATAGTACCTATTCAGGAGCAGAAACGATAGCAGCGTAAACGCAGCAAAAATACAGGTATAAAAAAACCTGCCGTAGCAGGTTTTTTTATCAGAACATACCGCCTGGCGGTACATCTTTGAATGTTTTGCAATAATTTTCGAACATGCTTTTCAGAATTTTGCGCAGTTTCATAGCATTGCTCCGTTTGATTGTTGTTCAGGTTTATTGTCTACGAGCAATATAATATAACATCCGTCACAAAAATCAATATTTATGTGACGCAGATCACACATAAAAATGTGCAAATTCTTTCAATTATTATGTTTTTAGCATAAAAATCATAATGTTATCTCATTGCATGTTTTGGTAAATTTTTATAGATTTTTTTGATAAGAACCATCATCGACAGCAAAAGATGGGGTCTGGCAGGGTGCTTGCTACGCAGAAGTTAAAGCCAGCAATAGAGGAAGTACGGAATCGAACAAAAACACATTACTGTCGCCCGGTCGCTCAACGCTGGCCGGGCTGACATGCGGCATCTTTCAGGCCGGTAAGCGTTGCGCTGTCCGGCCCTATGCCATCAAGAACCTTACGCCAGGATTTCGCGTACAAACGCTTCGATCGCTTTGTCCTGGCCATTTTCGAAAAGACACTGCTGGAAACGCGGACCCGACACAGCGGTTTTCACCAACTCAGGATCGATAGCACGCAACGTATCCAGATAGTTCTCTTTTACAACGGCCGCTTTCACCTGGTTCAGAATGCCCGCGTTGCGAACCTGCGGCTCTTTACGCTCCGGCGGGTAGCCTTCGCCGTTACGACCCGTGAACGCTTTTTCAAAGATGAAGCGAACGTTCAGCTCGGCACCCCAGCCAAAACCTTTCGCGAATGGCAGAGAAAGCGCATTACCGTTGTTGATCTGGGCAAACAGAAACGCATCAGCCGGATCGATACAGTATCCGCAAATCACGCCCGGATGGATATTCAGGGACATCAGCGCCCCTTGACCCGTGCCGCAGCCGGTCACGACAAAATCAACCGCTTTAGCATTGAGCAGAATACTGGCCATAATGCCCAGATGAATATAGGTCAGATGATGGTCATTCTCATCGCTCATGCCCACGTTAAAGACGGGAAATCCCTTCTCATCCGCAACGGCCTTGAGTTCGTTATGAATGATGGCATTTTTGCTTGCCTGGCTGTTTTCCATCATCAGTGCAATTTTCATACTGTATCTCCTGAATGCGTCGCGATAAATCCCGACGTGAGTCTGTGAAATTGACGCCACATTACTATGTGATGAATGTATTTTCAAATTTAATGAAAGATGGTTTTAAAAAACAAAAACAGGCTCACGTTTTATCTGCCTGTGGAGCATTTTTTGTACATTGCGCCCGGTCGTTGCCATTAAACATGGGTGATCCTCAGGCTATTCAAGCCATTGGACCGAGGGTGTATCAGGTAGGATAGCGTATCACCGAATTTTCAGAGCGATATCATGAAGAGCCTTTTTCTTGCCCTCTCGCTGTTAATGTTGGCGGGATGCACCATCACCCGCCAAGCAAACGTCAGCGAAGCCAACGCAACCAGTGGGATTGTTCGCCTCACCTGGAATCAGGCGATGCTGCAAACGGCAAGTACTGACGACTATGTCGCCAAAGGTACCGCCACGCGTGAATGTCAGCAAATGGGCTACGCGAACGCCGTCGGATTTGGCCAGCCTGTCCCCACCTGCAGTGTTTATGCGGGTTCTCTGTGTCTGAATACGAAAATAACCTTATCGTACCAGTGCCAGGGTGTGGCGATCCCCTCGACGACACCTGGCTATTATTAAACGTTGAGGTCAGTTTATTTATTAATGACTGGCCTTTTATTATTTCAGCGTGTCTTTATTTTTAATTTAAGAGCGTTAATGCGTTTTATTCCCATTCGCATTTTTAATAATTGATTTTATTATTTTACCTTTTGCAAATAATTAAATAACAAATTATAGTGGCGCCACATCGACATATCATTAACATGTGTGGAGCAGAACAATGCTGAAAACAGAAATGATCGAAAAACTGAATGAACAGATGAACCTCGAGTTATATTCGTCTCTGCTCTATCAGCAAATGAGTGCGTGGTGCAGCTATAACAGCTTTGAAGGTGCCGCCGCGTTCCTGCGCCGTCACGCTCAGGAAGAGATGACGCATATGCAGCGTCTGTTCGATTATCTGACCGATACCGGCAGCCTGCCGCGTATTAATACCGTCGCGTCTCCTTTCGCTGAATATGCGTCACTGGATGAACTGTTCCGTGTTACGTACGAACACGAGCAATTGATCACCCTGAAAATTAACGAACTGGCTCACGCGGCGATGACCAACCAGGATTATCCGACCTTTAACTTCCTGCAGTGGTACGTGGCTGAACAGCATGAAGAAGAGAAGTTATTTAAATCGGTCATTGATAAATTAACGCTGGCAGGTAAAAGCGGTGAAGGTCTTTACTTCATCGACAAAGAACTGTCGACGCTGGATACACAGAATTAATTTCGCTTCGGTGAAGCGGGTTTTCTGCCCACTTCACCGGACTCTTTTAATGACGGCAGATCTTGCTTTCGTGCGTCGTAAAACCGTCATCCTTCGCAATAAATTTCCCCTTCGCCGCCAGAAAAGCCACCAGCTCTGCCGCCGTCATCTCTGCTGCTGAACAGGTATGAAAACGTGCCTGCGCACCAAACCGCTTAACGATCGCTGCCTCAAGACTGGCGTGGGTGTATTGCTCGCCTGATGCAATCATCATGTTAAGCACGTCGTGGCCGTGAATAGAATCCATACATCCTCCTCAATAAAGCGCCTAGCCTAAGATGAAGCCGCATTATCTGCTTTGCGCTAACGCAGGTTTACATCCTTCGGCCACCGGCATGATGCGGGGCCAACCACACTTATAAAAACCGTAAACAAAACTTAACACTCATTGTAACGACGATTTGACGAAAATCGCGTAATGCCTTACCCTGCGCCGCAGATACCACTATTGATTATCTCTGGGACAGAGGAAAGCGTGAAGAATAGAACTCTGGGAAGTGTTTTTATCGTGGCGGGAACCACAATCGGTGCAGGTATGCTGGCCATGCCGCTGGCGGCAGCGGGTGTGGGTTTCAGCGTCACGCTGGCGTTATTGATTGGGCTGTGGGCGCTGATGTGTTACACCGCGCTGTTACTTCTCGAAGTGTATCAACATGTTCCGGCAGATACGGGGCTGGGTACACTGGCAAAACGGTATCTGGGACGCTACGGTCAGTGGGTGACCGGGTTTAGCATGATGTTTTTAATGTATGCCCTGACCGCAGCCTACATTAGCGGTGCCGGTGAGTTGCTCGCCTCCAGTATCAACGACTGGACTGGCAGCGAAATGTCGCCCGCCGCTGGCGTACTGCTGTTCACCTTTGTTGCCGGTGGCGTGGTTTGCGTTGGAACGTCGCTTGTCGATCTGTTCAACCGTTTTCTGTTCAGCGCCAAAATTATCTTCCTGGTGGTGATGCTGGCGTTGCTGATGCCGCACATCCACAAAATCAATCTTCTTACCCTGCCGTTGCAGCAAGGGCTGGCGTGGTCCGCCATTCCGGTGATTTTCACCTCGTTTGGTTTTCACGGTAGCGTGCCCAGCATTGTCAGCTATATGGACGGCAATATTCGTAAATTACGCTGGGTGTTTATCACCGGCAGCGCAATCCCGCTGATCGCCTATATTTTCTGGCAGCTTGCGACCCTCGGCAGCATCGACTCCTCAACGTTTATGGGGCTGCTGGCCGATCACGCCGGATTAAACGGTCTGCTTCAGGCGTTACGGGAAGTGGTCGCCTCACCTCACGTTGAGCTGGCGGTGCACCTGTTCGCCGATCTGGCGCTGGCGACCTCGTTCCTCGGCGTGGCGCTGGGATTATTTGATTACCTGGCGGATCTGTTCCAGCGTCGCAATACCGCTGCCGGACGCCTGCAAACTGGCGCAATTACCTTTTTGCCGCCGCTGGCGTTTGCCCTCTTCTATCCGCGCGGATTTGTTATGGCTCTGGGGTATGCCGGTGTAGCGCTGGCGGTACTGGCGTTGCTGATCCCTTCGTTGCTGACATGGCAAAGCCGAAAGCATAATCCTCAGGCGGGATATCGCGTTAAAGGCGGTTCACTGGCGTTAGGTCTGGTGTTTCTTTGCGGGATTGTGGTGATCGGAGTTCAGTTCTCTATCGCAGCGGGACTGCTGCCCGAACCAGGTTGAATGCAGAAGATGGCGCTTAAACTGCGGTTTAAGCGCCATCCGAGCTTAACGTACTATTAATGCAGACAGCACTGCTTATACTTTTTGCCGCTGCCGCAAGGACAGGGATCGTTACGGCCGGGTTTGGCGTCCACTTTTACTGGTACCTGCAACGGAGTTTCTTGCGGATGCGCCATCCACCAGGCGTGAAGATCCAGCGCCGCCATCCGGATAGCCTCTACGCTTTCTTCAAATGCCTCTGGCGTCATCTTCTCTACCACGGCAAAGTTCTCTTCCGTACCGTGCAACGCAATTGCCTCCAGCGCTGGTTTCAGCGAGTCTGGCAACGCTGACCAGTCAGAAAGCGCCACACCGCGCATATAGCCAAAGCACCACTCTTCGACAATCGTCAGCTCATGGCCTTCAATTTCGCGCAGGCCAAATAAAGGTTCAAACTGCTCCGGAAACTCGTTCAGCCTGTCGGCGGTATCAGCCATATGCTGGAACGCAAGATTCATAAAGCGCGTCATCTCTTTTTCCGATGACCAGCGCGGCACATATTGCGGCCCGCCCCATACTGCCACCAGCCACTGCTCCGGCTCAATCTCACGTGGAGAACTGAGTACCGCCGTCAGCAGACCATCCAGCTCTGACACATCCAGAATCGCGTGTTCGGTGTTGTACTTTGTCAGTACATCATCCAGCCACTCCAGTTCGCTTTCGTTCAATGGTCCCGTGTTCATAACGCTCATCCTCAGTGAAATACGCTTGCCAGGGCTCATCTTACAGGGTGGACGGGGATTTTTCTAAACAAAACGGGGAGATCAGAAGCCCTGCCTTCCTGAGCCTTGCGCATCGTTCAAGTGATCCTCTCCGCATTTTTGCACCGACAAGGTGCGCAGCCTGACTTTTCTGCAGCTATGTTTAAGATTCTGGACGGTTTGGATACCACGCATCCCAGTCTGCCACGTGAAGGCAACCACCTCCTTAGATAACGATTGACACTGACCTGATGAAATTGCGACGCCGTATTTCACATCGCATTGCTACGTCTGTCAGAAAACAATGTCGATATTTATCAACCTGGCGGAGTTTTTGCTTAAAAAAAGACAGCCGTACGCGGCCCGCTTGATAACGCAATAAATGACGAAGTTTATGATTTTCCCCGCGCCTCCCGGCGCCTGGTATTGAACAGTACTGAGGAATATCCAAATGTCTATTAAAATGATTAAGTTACCTCTGCAGATTGCCGTTATGGGTTGTTTAAGTACCGCATTTTATGCACAGGCAGATATCGCGATTGGCGTGGCCGGGCCATTTACCGGTCCCAATGCCACGTATGGGGCGCAATACTGGAAAGGGGCATCGCAGGCGGCGGCGGATATCAATGCGGCAGGCGGTATTAAAGGTGAGAAAATCGTGCTGGTGCAGGGCGACGATGCCTGTGAACCAAAGCAGGCTGTCGCGGTGGCAAACCGGCTGGTCGATGAATCCAAAGTCTCTGCCGTGGTCGGTCATTTCTGTTCGTCTTCCACTATGCCATCTTCCGAAGTTTATGATGAAGCGGGAGTATTGACGATAACCCCGGGGTCAACTAACCCACTGATTACCGAACGCGGAATGAAAGGCATGCTCCGCATGTGTGGTCGTGACGATCAGCAAGGCGTCACGGCGGCAAACTACATGCTGGACGTGCTGAAAGCGAAAAAGATCGCCATCATTCACGACAAAGATACCTACGGTCAGGGCTTAGCCGACGCGACGAAAGCCGCGCTGCAAAAACGGGGCACCAAAGAAGTTCTGTATGAGGGACTGTCGCGCGGTGAAAAAGATTTCAATGCCCTGGTGACCAAAATCGGCGCGCTGAAGCCAGACGTTGTCTACTTTGGCGGTTGCCATCCGGAAGCGGGTCCGTTGGTGCGTCAAATGCGGGAGCAAGGTGTACAGGCGAAATTCTTCTCCGGCGACTGTGTGGTGACGGAGGAGATGGTGACGGCTGCCGGTGGCGCGCAGTATACCAATGGCGTGTTGATGACCTTTGGTAAAGACCCTCGCACCATTGCGGAAGGCAAAGCGGTCATTGAGAAATTCCGCGCCAGCGGTTTTGAACCTGAAGGCTACACCCTGTACGCCTATGCCTCAATTCAGGCCCTTGCTGCTGCCTACGGCGCCGCAGGAAAAGACAACGCCAAAGCGGGCGAATGGCTGAAATCACACTCCGTTGACACGGTGATGGGCCCCAAATCCTGGGATGAGAAAGGCGATCTAAAAGTGTCTGATTACGTGGTTTACCAGTGGGATGACAAAGGTAAGTACCACCAACTCTAATACCGTCAGGTCGGTTCTGACTTCTCGCTCCCCTCTCGGGTGAGGCATTGCAACCCTGAAGGCAACCGGATTGTGCTAGCCGGTTGCCTTACCACTGGCGGGAATTTCAAATGGATGCTTTCTTCTTACAACAGATGATCAACGGTCTGACGTTGGGAGCGGTGTATGGCCTGATTGCCATCGGTTACACCATGGTCTACGGCATCATCGGCATGATCAATTTCGCGCATGGCGAAGTTTACATGATCTCCGCGTACCTCTGTGCCATTGGCCTGGGACTGCTCTCCTACTTTGGCATTCACTCTTTCCCCCTGCTGATTTTTGGCACCCTGATCTTCACCATCGTGATAACGGGGGTCTACGGCTGGGTCATCGAACGTATTGCCTATCGACCCCTGCGAAATTCAACCCGTCTGGCGCCACTCATCTCTGCCATCGGTATGTCACTCATTCTGCAAAACTATGTGCAAATCAGTCAGGGACCCAACCAGCAAGGCATCCCAACGCTGATGAGCGGCGTGCTGCGTTTCAATGTCGGCGACGGAATGGTGCAAATCACCTGGACCAAAATCTTTATTCTGCTGGCGGCGTTTGTCGGTATGGCGGTTCTGACCTGGGTTATCCAGTACACGCGACTGGGGCGGATTTGTCGCGCGACGCAGCAGGACAGACGTATGGCCTCAATTCTGGGCATTAACACTGACCGGGTTATCTCGCTGGTGTTTGTGATGGGCGCATCAATGGCGGGGCTGGCGGGCGTTCTGGTGACCATGAACTACGGTACGTTTGACTTTTATGCTGGCTTTATCATCGGCATCAAGGCGTTTACGGCTGCGGTACTGGGCGGGATCGGTTCACTTCCTGGCGCCATGCTTGGCGGTCTGCTGCTCGGTATTGCAGAGGCGCAATTCGCCGGGCTTGTGAATTCCGATTATAAGGACGTGTTCTCCTTTGCCTTATTGGTGGTGATCCTGATCTTCCGCCCGCAGGGGCTGTTGGGACGTCCAATGGTCGTGAAGGTGTGAGGGCAAAACGATGACAGAGATGACAGAGGCCGTCGTGAAATCAGAACTTGATCTTAAAAAATGCCTGCTCGACACCGTATTAGCCGGACTGTGCGCGCTGATTGTATTTGGCCCCATCGTGGGGATTGTTTTAAAAGGCTACAGTTTCACGCTTGCCCCCACCCGCGTGGCGTGGTTGGTTGCCGTGGTCATGGCTGGACGTTTTCTCGTCAGCCTGGCGCTGCAAACCCAGATCGGGCAGAAGTTTGCCAGCCGGTTTGAAGGCGCTGACGACGGGGTGTACGTCCGCCCGGTGGGTTACGTCTCCCGTATGCGCTGGATAATTCCAGGGTTGATGCTGCTGGCTATCGCCTTCCCCTTTGTGGCGACCAAGTATCTGCTGACGGTGTCGATTCTGGGGCTGATCTACGTGCTGTTGGGACTGGGACTGAACATTGTGGTCGGGCTCGCCGGATTACTGGATTTGGGTTACGTGGCCTTTTACGCCATCGGCGCGTATGGGCTGGCGCTGGGATATCAGTATCTGGGGCTCGGTTTTTGGGTCATGTTGCCCATTGGCGCCGTTATGGCGGCACTGGCTGGCGCGCTACTGGGGTTTCCGGTCTTGCGAATGCACGGGGATTATCTGGCGATTGTCACGCTGGGATTTGGTGAAATTATCCGTCTGATCCTGAACAACTGGCTGAGTTTTACCGGTGGGCCAAATGGGGTGTCAGTGCCTGCCCCCACGCTTTTTGGTCTGGAGTTTGGCCGACGGGCGAAAGACGGCGGCGTGCCGTTTCATGAGTTTTTCGGTCTGACGTACAACCCTAACCTGAAGTTTATTTTTATCTACACGGTCCTGGTTCTGGTGGTGTTGCTGGTGCTGTTCATCAAACATCGCTTAACCAAAATGCCCATTGGCCGCGCCTGGGAAGCCCTTCGCGAAGATGAAGTTGCCTGTCGCTCTCTGGGTTTAAACCATGTCTTAGTCAAACTGTCCGCCTTTATGATGGGAGCCTCGACGGCCGGGATTGCCGGTGTCTTTTTCGCAACCTATCAAGGGTTTGTTAATCCCACCTCGTTCACCTTCTTCGAGTCTGCGCTCATTCTTGCCATCGTCGTACTCGGTGGGATGGGCTCCACGCTCGGGGTGGTGCTGGCGGCCTTTGTTCTGACCGTTGCCCCCGAGTTACTCCGGGATTTTGCCGAATATCGGGTTCTGCTGTTTGGCGTCTTAATGGTGTTAATGATGATCTGGCGCCCCCGAGGACTGGTCCGCACCAGCCGCGCCGGTTTCGCTATTCGCAAAGGGGTCGCGCCATGACTGACAGCATTTTACGCGTTGAAAATCTGATGATGCACTTTGGCGGGATAAAAGCGCTCAACGATGTCAATCTGGAGGTTGCCCGAGGTTCAATCACGGCATTGATTGGTCCAAACGGTGCCGGTAAGACCACGGTGTTCAACTGCCTGACCGGATTTTATCAGGCCTCTGGCGGCGCGATTGTGTTTAATACCCGCGCCAAAACCACCGATGTGATTCAGGTATTAGGGCAAAAAATCCACGCCACTGATTTTTTCAATCCTGGCCGTCTGGCTTCACGCATCTACTACAAAATGTTCGGCGGTACGCATCTGGTCAACCGTGCAGGACTGGCGCGAACCTTCCAGAACATCCGCCTGTTTCGCGAAATGTCGGTGATCGAAAATCTGATGGTGGCCCAGCATAGGCAGGCGAACCGTAACCTGATTGCCGGAATTTTTAACACACCGGCGTATCAAAAAGCCGAAAATCAGGCGCTCGACCGCGCCTTTTACTGGCTGGAGGTGGTGAACCTTGTGGATTGTGCAAACCGCCTGGCCGGCACCCTCTCCTATGGCCAGCAGCGCAGACTGGAGATTGCTCGCGCCATGTGTACGGGCCCGGAGATGATTTGTCTCGACGAACCAGCAGCCGGACTCAACCCGGTGGAAACCGAGGCGCTCAGCAGCATTGTGCGCGTCTTGCGTGAACGGCATGGCGTAACCGTGTTGTTGATCGAACATGATATGAGCATGGTCATGGAGATTTCCGACCACGTTATCGTGCTCGATCATGGCGATGTGATTGCCCGGGGAGCACCCGCGGAGATCCAGCACAACGTCAGCGTGATTGCCGCCTATCTGGGGACAGATGAAGAGGAGCTTGCCGGATGAGTCAGCCATTGCTGGAGTTTCGCCATGTGGACGTTTTTTATGGCCCGATTCAGGCGCTGAAAGCGATTTCGCTAACGGTAAATGAAGGAGAAACCGTCTCGTTGATTGGCGCCAACGGTGCCGGAAAATCGACCCTGCTGATGTCCATTTTTGGGCAACCACGTATCGCGCGCGGGCAGATTTTTTACCGTAACGACGATATCAGCCACAAATCCACCCATTTTATTGCCACGAACGGGATAGCCCAGGTCCCGGAAGGACGGCGAATCTTCCCGGACATGACGGTCGAAGAGAATATCCTGATGGGGAGCATCCCTATCGGCAACCGATACCATAAAGAGGACAAAGAAAAGATGTATCACCTGTTTCCCATCCTTGAGGAGCGGCGCAATCAGCGCGCTATGACCCTCTCGGGAGGAGAGCAGCAGATGCTGGCTATTGCCCGCGCACTGATGAGTCGCCCTAAATTACTGCTGTTGGATGAACCGAGTCTGGGGTTAGCACCGCTGGTGGTGAAACAAATTTTCCAGACGCTGCGCGAGTTAACACGGGCCGGGATGACGCTTTTTTTAGTCGAACAAAACGCAAACCACGCGCTTAAACTTTCGGATCGCGCGTATGTGATGGTCAATGGCGAAATTCGCCTTAGCGGCAGCGGTCAGGAACTGTTGGTCGACCCCGAAGTGCGAAAAGCGTATCTGGGCGGTGCATAGAGATTTCGACGCGGAATAACCATCGTCGCTGTAAAAAATAGCCGCTGTAAAAAGCGGCTATTTTTTTATTAAAAAGGGTCTGACCGTACGACGTCTAAAAATTCATGTTTCCACGATCTTGTGTTGAATGTCAGTCATCCCCTCTTATCGACATTTTTTCTTTACGCAAAGGTCATCATAAAACTTGCATTAAGGCTTTCATGTATCCCATTGCGTAAGCCATTCCTGAATGCCATGGCGCAGGACAGGTCATTTGTGGCGAATGATCCGGAATTAATACACCATCAAAGTTATTTTCTTTCAGTATCCGTAATACCTTCGCCATATCAATGTCACCTTCGTCGATAAAGGTTTCGTGATAGTGAGGAACTTTCCCTTTTACGTTACGGAAATGCATATACGCAATCGCGTCCTGGCGAGAATACTGTTCTACCGCCTCGTAGACATCCCCCTCTGACATTTCAGCAATGGTGCCCAGACAAAATTCAAGCGCATTAGAGGAGCTGGGAACCATATCCAGCAAGTCTTGATAGAGATGCGGTTGGTTAACCAGTCTCGGTTGTCCACGCACGAATTCAAGCGGCGGATCATCTGGATGCGCGGCCAGCCTTACTCCAGCTTCTTCTGCCACCGGCACAATCTCTTTCAGGAATGCTTCCAGTCGTTGCCAGAGTTGTTCTTTGGTGACCGGCGGTCTTATACCCTCAGCATCTTCATCCACCACCATATTCCATGCCATGCTGGCAGGTAACGGACTTTCGGTTTGTTCGTTTACGCCGTTTAAGCCAACTGTTTTTGCCCCGCCGCGCGCCTTATTTTCCTGAATTCTTCCGGCGACGCCCGCCAGACTAAAGTTATAACCAAAAACAGGGATACCCGCAGCACCGACATTACGGATGATTTGTTTCACGGTCTCGATTTGTTCTGCTTTCCGGGGACCGTCAAATAAGATGTCATCCCAGTGGCAAGGGTCGAAATTTTCAATAGCAAAAAAGGTTAAATCGTATTTCGCCATTCTGGCGCGAATATCTAACAATTCTTCTGTTGTCCAGACATCTGCCTGCGCCGTACCCCAACCGCCGGTATCACCAACCGGCTGATCGCTACGGGAAAAACGCGCATTCTGATGAAAATAATCGACCATATGAACGACAATATGCGTCGCACCACATTGTCTGGCAAAGGCAAAATGCTCGTCATCCAGCATGTGGCGGTACAGTCCAAAGCCTAATTTCATGTTCTGAATCTCCGGTGGAAAGAAATTATCATTCTTGTCTGATTACATCGGCAACATTTTCGCGCTGCATCGGAATGGGTTTAACAAAGACAGCCACGGCCAGTGCGCCAAGTACGGCAATACCGCCCGCGATAAAGAACGCCGCGTTATAAGCCCCTGTCCATTGAATAATGTAACCCGTCACAATAGGTCCTAATATTCCGGCAATATTCGCCGTTGCATGAACCATACCTCCCACTGCCCCCATATTCTGGCGTGCGACGGTGTCTTGCAAAATAGCCCAATACGTTGTTGCGGATAAATAGAGGAAGAAAATGCCGCATGCCATCAGGGATACTGCCCCTGCGGCACTGGATACATTTCCAACGCACATTACAAAAATCGCCGAAGCCCCCAGGCATGTAACGAGCACTATTTTACGGGAAAACAGAGGACGCCCGGTTTTACGCAGTACGTAATCACACAGGAACCCGCCAGCCGCCATCCCGACAGAACCCAGCAGCCACGGAATAACACTCACAATACTCATGTCCTTTAGGCTGAGATGTTGTGAGTTTGACAAATAGCTTGGGAACCATGAGAGAAAGAAAAAGAGAATGTAGTTCAGGCCAAAAAATGCAAATGCCGTTGCCAGTATCGTAGGCTGCTTGATATAAAAAGAGAGCGGCATGGATACTTTTTCAGTCTCTTGATTATTGTCGCTTTGCTCCTGCTGTCCTTCCTGAATTAAGGCTAATTCCTCACGGCTGATGGTTTTGTGCTCTTCCGGCTTGTCCTTTGCGATTTTTATCCAAAACAGCAACCAAACGATACCTAAACAGGCAATGGCAACAAACGCCATTCGCCAGCCGATAATCAGCACCAGCGAACCCATGATAGGTCCTGCCAGCGCGCCGCCAAGCGGGTTACCGGCAGTGGCGACGCCGATGGCGCTGGCGACTTCACGGCGAGGGAACCAGTTACTGACGATTTTATTTAAGGTCGATGCAAACGGCCCTTCCCCGGCACCAAACAATACCCTGATGATGAGCATTGAGGTAAATCCGACAGCGACGCCAATCAACCCGCAGAAGAATGACCAAAAGGCCATACTGACTGCAAAGACCATTTTGGGCCCGAAACGGTCAGAAGCATAACCGCCAACAAAGTTAAAAAGCGCATAGCCGATAGAGAAACTACTAAAAATAATGCCTAATTCACCTGGCGTTAATTGCAAGTCGTTAGCAAACATAGGGGCTGCGATAGCAAAGGCAGAGCGATCCATGTAATTGATCGCCCCACCTAGCGAGAGTAGGAAAACAATACTCCAGCGTTTACTTTTGAGCATACTGATGTCCTCATATCATCAAGACTGAAGGGGATTTACATCACACCAAAGCGATTCCATGCTTCAACAGCACCCATGCCACCACGAATGGCATCGCGAACTTTGTTTTCCGTCACGCCTTTTTCTAACGCCAGACCAATAACCTCTTGTTCGACCCGCTTCGGGATCACCAGAACGCCCTCTTCATCTGCCACAATAAGATCGCCTGGCGTTATCATCACGCCATCAATCGTTACCGGAACCCCATAATCGAGAACTTTTCCGCGAACCTTCTGATCCTGAGAATAAGAACCCATGGAAAACACAGGGAAATTGAGCTCAAGGATCTCGTGCTTATCCCGTGAATAGCCATTAAGAACCGCCCCTGCCGCGTTAAGGTGAGCAGCACGAGTCGACATTAATCCCCCCCATAAGGCATACGTAGGGGACGAACCGCTGGCAATATACACCTCGTTTTCTTGCAGGCTGTCCAGCGCCTCAAACATCACACCAAACGCTTTATCGCCGAGAGGTCCGTTGGAATGCGAACCGGTAAACGTCGGGTAATCCGCTTCCAGCACTGGCATTGCTCGCCCGGCGATGCGCATCTGTTTTTCCAGTGGTTGCAGTCGTGGATTGAGGAATTGATTCTGTAAGCCAATGGCGTCCATAACATCACCCAGCAGAGCGGTACTGAGATTGTTCTTTATCTTTTCAAAAAATTGCCTTTCTTCTGAGTGCATAATTCATTCCTGTGTGGTTAAATTAAAACAACCTTACTATCTACCTGTAGGACAGGTTAGCCAGGATTAAATGATCAGAAAACACCCAAATCGCCATGATGTGACAGACTCAGCAAAAATTTACGCTGGCATGTTGTTGGTAATAATGAAGATGAGTCGATAACATATGCAGAATTTCAGCCCGAACATCCTGTCCTGGATGGATACGGAACGACCGCTTACGAAGAGAGGGAGAGTTGTCGCATGAACATGAGTAAACCCATCATTGAGAAAAGCACGCTCTCCGAACAGGTTCGTAACTACATCCTCAATGTCATTACCACGCAAAAACTTGAACCCGGCGCCAGAGTGCCCAGTGAAAAACAGTTGACCGAAACGCTGGGGGTCAGTCGGGGTGTGGTGCGGGAGGCATTCCAGGCGTTGTCGATTCTTGGCATTCTGGACATCAGCAGCGGTAAATATCCGCGCGTGCAATCACTGAACTCTGCGGCGCTGGAAACGATTTTCAACTATTCGGTCGTGACGCAACAAATTTCAGCACGCCAGATACTTTCACTGCGCAGTACCCTTGAAGTTCACTGTGTCGTGCTGGCGGCGCAAAATGGTACTGAAGACGATTTTTCTCGCTTACGCGTGGAGATGGATAAGATAAGTGAAGTCTTCGGCGATCATCAGTCATTTATTTATCATGATGCACGCTTTCACATGATTTTAGCCGAGGCATCCGGCAACCCTCTCTACGCCCTGCTCTTGCAGGCACTTCGGGTCCCTCTCGAAAAATCGATCTCCGCAGGTCTGCATGCTCACGATACCCATGACCGTCGTCAGCAAATTATCGATGCACATCAGGCCATTCTGGAAAAAGTGTGCCAAAGAGATGCTGAAGGCGCGGCCCAGGCAATGCAAAAACATTTCTCATCAGCAATTAACGCATTGATTATTGAAGAGTAATCCTGACTATCACGTTATGGCGTTCTGACAGCGCAGTTCAGCCCGCCATACACGTGCTCACCACATCCTGTTTTCGGGAACGTCACCGCATCTCACACCATCTAATGGTAAGAAGTGAAGCAAATCTGTCTGCCTGACAGATGAAAAAACGATCCGTCAATACCGGAGAGATTGCCTTACGCCCCGGGCAATGACGAGCAGCACTATCCTCAGCGTCTCTGGAGAAAACACATGCTCAATTACGCCATCCTCGTTTTTGCCATCGGCGCCCTCGGCGGGCTGGTGCTGGCCGCACATGTACTGCGCAACAAATTCGCCCCCTGGTTTCTGTCGCTTTTACATGCCGGGTTAGGCGCGACAGGGTTGATTTTGCTGATCCTGATGCTTGCTCAGGGCAATGCGCCACAGCAGGTATTGATCGCCTTCATCTTGCTGCTGGCGGCTGCGTTGGGCGGGTTCTTTCTGGCTTCGTTCCATTTGCGCAAAAAGTTACCCCCGAAAGCCATTGTGGCCGTTCATGCCAGCGTTGCCGTCGTCGGCTTTCTCACGCTGGTTAGCGTGTTCCTGTGATGTCCCGTCATCCGCTGCACCCGGCGCTGGTCCATTTTCCCATCGCCTGCTGGTCACTGGCCGTTGCCGCCGATGTTGTCGGGCTGTGGTTTGGTGAGACGGCCTGGCGTTGGTCTGGCGGACTGCTCGCCGTTGGCTGTTTTATGGCGTTAATCGCCATGATTGCGGGCATGTTCGAGCTGTCTCATGTGCCAGAAGGTGCGCCGATGCGGATGGTCTGGTGGCACATGGGCCTGATGTGCGTTGCTTTCGCGCTGTTTTGTACCCGTCTGGTGACGGGCCTTGAGAATATGCGCCTGCAGGCGCCGGACACGCTATCTTTACTGTTAGATGCCGCAGGATTTATTTGCCTGATGGCAGGAGGCTGGCTTGGCGGAACGCTCGTCTATCATCATGGCGTAGGGCGTTCCCGTGACCAGAATCCTCCCCCATCCGTAAAATAATAATGAGGTCATTATCCCTAAGTTCGACGCTGACGTGCTACGAGACGGTGTTTTATTCAAGGTAAGAAAACACCGGCCTCAGTTTAATACCGGAGTTTCATCATGGCCGAGTATAACGTTCATCTGACTGCATGCCGCCAGATTGCCAAAGGCACGATGGCTTTCCACTTCGAAAAACCCGTCGGGTTCAGCCACAAACCGGGGCAAGCCATCAATCTCATTTTGCCGGGACATGAAACTGACACCCGGTCATCGGATACCCGCCACACCTTTTCCATTGTCACTGCGCCCGAGGAGGACGAACTGGTGGTCGCGACTCGCATCGGCGAGAGCGTTTTTAAACGTGCGTTGTGTGCCTTGCCCATTGGGACTGAAGTTCAGATCAATGGCCCTTTTGGATCATTCACCTTACCCAAAAATACAGAACGCACGGCTGTTCTCATCGCCGGGGGGATCGGGATCACCCCCTTCATGAGCATGTTGCGCCACGCAGCCCAACAGCAGACGTCGCAGCAATTGATCCTGCTGTATAGCAATCATCACCCCGAAGATGCGGCCTTTCTGGAGGAATTACAGCAGCTGGAGCAGCAGAATCAGCGATTTCAGTTAATGGCGACCATGACGGATATGGCGCATTCGACCCAATCCTGGGATGGCGCAACGCAGATCATCGACAGTGACTGGATAAAACGAGTTGTGGCAGGGCTGGATAACCCGGCCTTCTACGTTTCCGGCCCGCCCGCCCTGGTTGAGGCAATGTGTCAAACGCTCACGATGACTGGTATCGATGAGGACAGCGTGCGCAGTGAAACGTTTTACGGTTACTAACACGGTATCCACTGTCGCTGTGAAAAACAGGTTCCGCACACAGGAGACGCTATGCAGAATACACAACCTCTGTCCTCTGGACTGCCCTCGGCCCATCTCCCCGATGCGGATCTCGTCTCACAAGCCGCGTTGGGGGATGCGTCGGCATTTACGGAAATCATGCGCCGCCATAACCGACTCCTGTTTCGGACCGCGCGCAGCATTTTGAAGAACGATGCGGAGGCCGAAGATGCGCTTCAGGAGGCCTATCTGAGCGCCTGGCGCGCACTGAAGGGTTTTCGTTCTGAGGCCACGCTTTCAACCTGGCTGGTGCGTATTGTGGTGAATGAATCATTGGGACGTCTGAGGCGAAAAACCGCTTCCGTTATTCCCCTGGATGCTGCCATGAATGCCATTGACTCTGACATCCAGGCATCGTTAAGCGATAATCCTGAACATCACCCGGACTATGCCGTGATGCAAACCCAAATGCGCCAACTTCTGGAAGCCCGTATCGACTTGCTGCCCGAGGCTTTTCGTACGGTCTTCATGCTCCGGGCGGTCGAGGAACTGAGCGTGGAACAGATTTCTCACGCGCTGGATATCCCCGAAGCGACGGTACGAACCCGTTTCTTTCGCGCCCGCAGTCTGCTCCGTGAGGGGCTGGCCAGCCAAATGGATATCGCACTGAACGACACCTTCGCGTTTGATGGCGCACGGTGCGATCGGATCGTTGCGGGTGTGCTGGACAGAGCAAAAGCCGAAGGGCTCTCAAACCCAAAAACAGAGTAACGTGATGTCAAATACGGGTAATACGAACGTGTATTACCCGTTGTTGACGCCATACATTTCGACATTTGTACCTAATTTACGGGCCAGGCCCTTTGCGCCATTACGCATCACGGTATGGTGATTCCAGCGAAAAACAGGTGCCGCCAGAGGCGCGAGATAATTCATCCACCGGGTATTGGTTCGTATATTCCAGTCATACCTGACTATCGTTTCCATCCCATTATCTGAAATTGACCACACTCCGCGCCCTTCAACTTCACCACTGGCTTCCCCTTCCAGCAGATAAAAAGGGGTGATGTTCAGGACATGGATGTCGAAGGTTATTCGATAAGGTAAAGCCCCCTTCCAGGTGTAACGATGCAACGCCCCGATCCCCTGGATATCCCCTTTTTCGATTTCAGTGATCTGCTCCAGGCTTGCCCACCACTCAGGCCAGTGGTCAGGATGAGAGAGCACTTCCCATACCTCCTGTACAGAGGCTTCAACCCGCCAGGTGGTGGTAAACTGGTATTCAGCCATAAACCTAAACTCCCATTACGGTGTGAAAAAATCAGCGGGGAACTGAATGTTGATCACCATGGCATCCATCAGGACGGTTTCCAGCAGGCTTCCCTGCCGGTCGTAGCTGATGACTTTGGCCGGGAGTCCATGAGATTTATCTAACCAAATCTCATACCGATTAACGCCGTCGACACTCACACCTTTTGGTCCCGTCACGGACAGATGTAATGTGGCGCGTCCCGCCAGCGTCTCTTCACCGACAGTCACGGTTGTCCCATCGTTCTGTAACCGGCGAATATTGCTCAGCAAGACGCCGATGTCGGATTGATCCACCCGATGACCGTGATCGTCTTGTATCAATGAATCTGTCGGGGAAAGGTTCAACACCGGAAATGTCCCCAACCCAAAGGGCCATAACTTCACTTTACGGCTGACCGGGCTATAGATCAGAAGCGCGCCGGGGTGTGGCCGGGTGAAATCCATCCTCACAAATCCCGGTTTGCGATAGCTATAGCGAATGATTTTGCTTTCATCCTGAGGTGACGAGGAGCGCAACAGCACCTGATAAGAGTGAATATGCTGAAACTGTTGCTGGGAGAGGCCGATCGGATTAGTCGTCTTTTCGCTTTGCGAAAAAGCCGATGCCACAGCGACATTTTCCGCCGCAGGCGTCATACCGCTAAAGAGGAGTAATGTCGCACACATTACCGCCAAAGAGATGAAGTCGCTAATGATCGTCTCCGGCCTTAAGAGGGTCAGCAAACAGGAACCATCACCTGCTGTCATTTGTCAGTATAGTGCTTATTTGGAACGCCCAAACGGGTGTCACGCCTGCAAAAAGCTATACTTTATTAACCACACTTTAAATGAGGATTAATCATGAAACTGCTACGGGCGTCTTCATCCATCGCCCTTGCGCTACTTCTGATGGCCTCCTCGTATGCCGCAGCCAGCGCCCTGCAGCACCAGGTCGACAGGGAGCGAGAATTACGCATCGCGGTGATTACCGGTAATAATCTAAACAGTTTCGGTGGAGACATCGGTTTTACGCTTAACGCACAAAACAGGAAGATCCGCCCCTTTGGTTCTCACCACGTCGTCATCGTTGATCCCGTCATCATTGATAGCTTTGGCATGCGCGGCGGAAATCCTGCCCGCGATGGCTTCATCGGCAACCCGGCACGTGATGGATTTATGAATAATCCTGCCCGAAACGGATTCAGGAATAATCCCGCCCGCGGAGGGTTCATGACAACTATGCCTATTCGCAGATAACCGCAACGTCGTGGTTTATTGTGTTTGTGAACACAGGAGCGGCGCAGGGAATATCAGCGTCTGATGACTATCTGGAAATGACTTTTTATCGGATTGCACAATATCATTATTTGAGTACTTTATGAGTGTCTCACTTGCCGGGGCATCGACAGTGCCCCGGCTCATGTTATCCACCAAAATCATACCTGCGACGGTTTATTCGATCTCTTCCATCGGGCGACCGGTGTTGTTTTTCCACATCAGAACCACGATGCAGGAAATAAGGCAGACGGCAATCAGATAGACGTTAAAGATCCACCCGATGCCACTTGAATACAACCATGTGCTGAGATAAGACGCGGTGCCACCAAAGATTGCGATACCCAGAGAGATGCAGATGCCAAACATCCGGGTCCGATACTGGGTCGGGATCTGTTCGGAAATCGCCGCCGGTTTGCTTCCGGTAATAAAGGCAATCAGCAGTAAACCACACGTCTGAGCGACAGCAAGCGTCCATGGCTCCGCCGACATGAGTTGCCAGAGCGGAAGCACCGTGGCTGCAATACCCACCAGCGAAATCAGGGTACACGTTTTACGTCCCCAGCGGTCAGACAACCAACCCGCAACGGGAAGGAACATGAGGTAAATGACCTGAGCAATACAGCTGACAACGAAGGCTTTATTCGCAGGCATCCCCTGAATACTGATGGCGTAAATAGCTGCCGATGAGACCCAGGTGTAGTAGGTTAAGGTCGCGCCAGCCTCGTACAGGAAAAGACGAAAACCGACTTTAAAGATTTTCGCTTTGCTCCATGGCGTAATCGTTGCCTGCTTTGATGCCGCACCGACATGTTCGCTTTCCATCATGTTACGACGGACCCACAATGCGAACAGTGCTAAAACACTGCCTGTCGCAAAGGGAATACGCCAACCCCATTCCTTCATCGCCTCATCCGGTAACCAGGATGTCAACAATGCGAGGTAGAGCGTCGCGATCAGCGCACCGCTACCGACGGCAAAAAAAACGCTGCTTGACCACAAACCACGGCGCGCGGGGGGAGCGATCTCAGCAATGTAGGCATAAGAGGTGGTCGTTTCGCCGCCATGCGCAAACCCCTGAACAAGTCGGGCTGCCAGTAGCGCCGCAGACGACCAGGCCCCCCACTGTTCATAAGAAGGAATTAATGCAATCGCAAGGCTCGCGCCCGCCATCAACATCATGGTGGTCAGGAGAACCCGGCGCCGGCCCAGTTTGTCAGCCAGATTGCCGAACACGATCCCCCCCAGAGGTCGGAACAAGAACCCCGCCGCAAACACCGCCAGGGTGCTGAGCAATGCCGACGTAGGGTTCGATTTATCGAACATCGCGGCGGCAATGTAGATGGATGCAACGGTGTAAACGGTCCAGTCGAACCATTCCAGCAGGTTGCCGACACCTGTTGCGAATAGCGACTTTTTCCGCAGGCTAAGGTGTGGTTTGGAAGCGATGTCTGACAGGCTCGATAATGTCTCAGTATTATTATTCATAGCGTTTTCCAGGATTATACGTGCGTTGGATAAATGCATGCTGAAGACCAGGACCTGGGATTACGCGGTCAGGAATTCCCGGGCAACATCCCGAATACCGGGGCCGTCGAGTTGGTAATGCGCGTACAGATGCGTGGGTGGCGCAATCAGACTGTATTCGTCATAGATACCATGGCGTCTGAGTTTCTTACCGACCCCCTCATCGCAGAGCACTTCTGCAACAGCGGCTCCTAAGCCGCCGAGAACGTTGTGCTCTTCAACGGTCATCAGCTTCTTGCTCCTGGCCGCGGCTTCCAGAATCGCGTCACGATCCAGAGGCTTAATACTCGCCATGTCGATAACCCCAACGGAATGCCCCATCGCGTTGAGTTCCCGTGCGGCTTCCAGTGCGCCATGAACAGTGATGCCGCAGGCAAATATCGTTAATTCTTCACCGATACTGTGGATAATTGCCTTACCGAACTGGAACGTAGTATCGCTGCTGTACACCACCGGATCCCGACCACGGCCAATGCGAAAGTAGATAGGCCGATCGTAATCCGCTGAGGCTCTGATAGCTGCTTCCAGTTGGGCGCCATCCGCAGGCGAGACAATCGACAGGTCGGCGATGGATCGCATCGTGCCAATATCCTCGGTCGCATGATGGGAAGTGCCGTAAAATCCAAGCGAGATACCGGTATGGTGGCCCACAAGACGCACCGGAAGCGCTGAATAGGCAATATCCATACGGATTTGCTCGCAACACAACAACCCGAGGAACGACGCAAACGTCGCCACCCAGGGAACCAGGCCGCAGCTTGCCATTCCCGCCGCCGCCGTCACCATGTTCTGCTCACTGATGCCGAAAGGGTAATACCGGTCAGGATACTCGCTCGCAAAACGGTTCAGGCCGTTCGAATACTGTAGGTCAGCAGAGCCTGCCACGACAGGATGGCCGTTTCTGACTAACTCCATTAATCCATTGGAAAGATGATCGAGTCCCGGATTGATCATGTTCAAACCACGGTACTGCCAGGAGTTCGGATTGAGAGGTGCGGTATTCGTCGTGGTCATTTCAGATCTCCTTAGATTCAATTTCAGCAATAGCGCGGGCAGCATCATCAGGGGCGAGATAGCCCAAATGCCATCCCGGTTCAGTTTCCATGTACGAAACGCCTTTCCCCTTCACCGTCCTGGCAATGATGCACACCGGTTGTTGACGTTTGCGGTCACATTTCACTTTACGCAGTACCGTGGTGAGGGCAGCGAGATCGTGACCATCAACCACATGCACTTCCCAGCCAAAGGCGCGCCACTTCTCATCCAGAGGTTCAACACCCAGAACATCATCCACTTTGCCGTCGAGCTGATAGCCGTTCCGGTCAATGATGGCGATCAGGCGATTGGCTTTGTGATGCGCTGCGCCCAGCGCCGCCTCCCACACCTGACCTTCCTGCATTTCGCCGTCGCCGAGCAGTGCGAAAACATCGAACTCCTCGTCCATATTGCGCTGTGCCAGACATATGCCCAGAGCGCCAGACAGCGCGTGACCAATAGAGCCGGAGGAGAAATCAATGCCTGGAACTTTACGCATGTCCGGGTGATCGCCCAATGGGCTGCCCAGCCGCGTATAGTCGTCAAGCCATTCGGTCGGGATGATGCCGAGATCCGCTAGAATGGGAAACTGCCCTACTGCCGCATGCCCCTTACCCATTAAAAATCGGTCACGTCCTCGCCATTTAGGTTCATCCGGACGGATCGTCATGACGTCGTAATAGAGCGCAGAGAAAATTTCGGCCGCTGAGAAAACAGAGGTGTAATGCCCCGTTTTTGCAATCTCAATCAGTCGAATTGTTTCGAGTCGAACAAAACGCGCCCGGTTGCGAAGAAAGGCCAGCTTTTCCGGGGTCGGTATATAATCAGTGGCTTGCCACTCTTCAAACCGGGATTGGGGTAGCGACATACAATATCCTCTTCGTGCGTTTGGCCAGGATTAGGTGTTTTCGAGGCATTGCATTGCCTCGGTCAGGTTGGTGCGATTTAGCGCGGGGCTAAAATTTCGGGCATGGGGTGCGCCGAGTGTCGGTGCCACGATCTGCTCAAGCAGTTCGGGAGTGACCGCGTTCACGCCAAGGTCAGCCAGACGAACGGGCAGTCCGAGTTGGGCATAAAAGGCGCGTAAATCGGCGATGAAAGCCTCGCTCCGATTTTCCGCCGTGAGTTGCACCATCAGTCCATAGGCAACCTGCAATCCGTGTGGTTGGCTGTTGGCATTGGCTATCGCAGAAAGACCACGGGTCATCGCGTGCGCCAAAGACAAACCGCCGCTCTCAAAGCCCAGACCGCTCATCAGAATGACGGCTTCGATAACACGTTCAAAGGCGGCGTCAGGCGTACCACTTCCCGCGACAGACAGTGCGGCGGCGGCATCTTCGCGCAGGATGTCGTAGCAACAACGCGCCAGCGCCAGCGCTGACAGTGCCGGACGCGCACCAAACATATTGATGCCATCCGCCTTCTGGCACTGTTCTGCTTCAAACCGTTTAGTCAGCGCATCAGCGATCCCGGCAATCAGGAACGAACGTGGCGCTTGCGCAAGCAACTGAGTATCCACCAGCACATACGCCGCACTACGAGGCAGATGCCCCACCTCGCTGAGTCGATGGTTTTCGTCGTAGATGACATAGTTTTTTGAACAGGGTGCATCATTCGACGCAACCGTCGGGATGGTGACCAGTGGCAATCCGAATGTGTGCGCCATGGCTTTTCCAGCATCAATGCACTTGCCACCGCCCATCCCTATCAGGCCATCTATCCGGTGAACGCTGGCTTCTGCGCGAAGCGCCACCAGTGCTGCATGGGTAACTTCGCCATCAAATCGAAGCCACTGCACCTCAACGTTGGCGCGGCGACAACTGGCCACCAGCCGTTCTCCGGCTATTTTCCAGACGGCACTGTCGGTAATCACCGCCAGCCGATTACCTACCCGCGCCAGATGTTCACCACTGCTATCCAGCAAACCGGGGCCCTGGATGTAACGACCAGGAGCACCAAAGATCAACGCATTCATACCCACTCTCCTTCACTGTTATTTGATGCATGATATATCTTGATTTTTGACGTGCTGAGGGCAATCAATAGAGACGATCAGCGCAGCGTGTCACCCCTACCTTTACCGATTGGCGGTTTTCCAAACAGGAAATCAGCAATCAGTGACAACTGCCCGACAATCATGTGAGAACCTTTGTGAATCACACATCCACGGCTCTGTGCCGCCTGAAGAAGTGGCGTGACATCAGGGTTCATGACGACCTCACCAACAAGGGTACCCGGCACCAGAGTTTCAGGATCGACAGGCAATGGGTCATCACTTTTCAGCCCAAGAGACGTCGCATTCACCACCAGGTCGTACCCCTGGCCATTTGCGTCGGCAACCCGGATCTCCCGCTGTGGAAACAGAGCACGAAGCTGATTAACGCGGGAATGTGCTCTCGCTTCGGTACGGTTGTGAATACCGAGCGTTGACACGCCCGCAGCGAGTAACGCCTGAGCAATACCGGTTGCCGCCCCACCCGCGCCGAGAAGCAACGCGTTGCGTCCTGCAAGGTTATGCCCCTGATTCCGCAAGCCGAGCACAAAACCCTCACCATCGAAAAACTGACCGGAGAAGGTTCCATCCGCATTCCGCCGCGCAACGTTGCACACCTGAAGCTGTTCCGCTGCGCCACTGAGATCGTGACAAAGTTGCGCTACCGCCTCTTTGTGAGGGATCGTCACAATGACGCCCGCGAGGTTCTCAACCTGCCGTAGCCCTTCCCACACTCGCGCTAACTCTGATGGCTGTACTTGCCAGGGGACGAGAACAGCGTCATGCCCCAATTGCTGAAGGAGCGGATTAAAGAACGTCGGAGTCCGCAAATGCCGGGCGGGATAAGCGAGATGTACTACCACGCGGGTGGTTCCACTGATATTCATCGTTGTATCCTTTTCAGTAACATTAATACATAATACATGATATATCTTAGTCATCACCAAACTGTAAAATCAATGTTGCAATACTGTGACGAACCTGACACGTTATGAGCGTCAGTCCCTGGAAGGAGGTGTTTCGTGTATCAACCGATTGAAAAAATAAATCTGAGTGAGCGCGTCTATGGACGCATTCGGTTGGCATTAATGGATGGGCAGTACCAGCCAGGAGAACGACTGAGAATTTCTCAACTGGCCAGCGAATTTGCCGTTTCTATCACCCCCGTTCGGGAGGCTATTTTCCGGCTCGTCAGTGAACAGGCGCTGGAGATGAAGGCAGCAACCGCCATCTATGTCCCAGAAATGACAGTGGAACAACTTAAAGAAATTCAACTGATACGCCATCTTCTGGAAGGCGAAGCCGCCGCCCTTGCGGCTGAGCGCATTACGTCGGCAGAACTGGACGCGCTGGAAGAGTTGCAACAGCGTTTTCTCGAGGTATTTGTCAGCGATGCTAAAAAAGCCTCGATGCTTAACTGGGAATTTCATTTCAGGCTCATTAGCGCAGCCAGGATGCCCGTAATGCTTAAAACGCTCGAAAATATGTGGGTCAGTATGGGACCGATTTTGCGGACGTTTCATATTGAGGTGCCGCAGCGCGATTTAGATCTGGAAACACACAAGCATCATGAAATCATCCAGGCACTCCGCGCGCGTGATCCGAACAAGGCGAAGGCCGCACTGCAAGCGGACATCAGCTGGGGCTCCATTTTGATTGAGTGGCTGGAAAACCGTGAACGTTGCAGAGAGGCTGAAGCGGGCATGCTTTCATAAAGTCCTGCGGTACTGAACAAAAGCACGTACATCCGCTGTGATTGACCAGAGCAAACATGACGCTGCAACGAATCATTGAAGAGAACAACCTGAACATGTCAGTGGACGACCTGAGAGGCTTTTAAAGGACGCTCGCGCAATGAGATGAAGCGCTCACCAAAACTTATTACATTTAGGTAATCATTTAAAAGTGCCAGGGAAGGCTTTATAGAGGGGTGCAGGAATTACCCCGCCCGCGAAGGATTGATGGCAAATGCCCCATTCGCAGATAACCGCAACGTCGCGGTTTATTGTGTTGGTGAGCGTTATCCCCACCAATATGACCGTTAGGGTAACCCGGCAAAATAACTATTTAATAAACGCCACAGATAATTCGCTGCTGGCGTCATACGATGGTCATTAGAGCGCAACAAATGACACAGACTTTCACGAGCAATACGATGATCAATAGGGACAGCCACCAATTGCTCGCGAAATTGAATACTTTTCAATGTTTGCGGCGTCATAAATGCGACGCCTTGTCCGGTCTGGCATAAGGCGATCGCGCTGGTAAACAGATTACAACGGTATGCGGGCGTAAAAATAAGGCCTTCATTTTTAAAAATGGCGTTCAAATAACGCTGTATACCAAAATCTTCGCTCATGACAATTAAGCGGTGGCGCGTTAATTCTTCGGCGGTGACAGCAGGTAAAGCGGCGACAGGATGATCGGGCGGTACAATGGCGCAAATCGGCCCACGCCGAAAACTGTTACACTTCAAACCCGGTGGCGCGGACGGTCCAAAACTCACCGACATATCCACCTCCCCTTTAGCCAGTAGCGTGAGGGTGGTTTGCATATCGCCAGACTGAATGTTGACGAAAACAGCAGGATACGCCAGGGAAAATTCACTGATGACATGCCTGACCACCTCTTCCACCATGCCCTGACCTACGCGCAAGTTCACCGATCCACCGCGCATATGGCGCAAATCCTGCAACTGACGCTCGAGTTGTTTGCGCCGTTGCACCGTCAGCGCATAGTCTTCTGCCAGCAGTTTCCCGACATCCGTTAATACCACGTTGCGGCCACGTCGTTCGAGTAACGGCAGTTGTAACGTTCTTTCCAGTTCGGATAACTGACGACTCACTACCGACGGATTAATGCCCAACGCATCGGCCGCACGTCGAATACCGCCATGTACGCCAACTTCATACAAATACCCGATGGATTTTTCTGGATAGGTGGAGAACGTCATATTTTTGGCTTATTCGTTGCTCACAGGGCAACAATAATAATCATCACTCCTCATTTTTTACAATGCCAATTCTGCGCATACTGCCTGTGACAACCAAGACAGACGGAAAAAAACATGAAAAGAATAAAAACGTACCTGCAACAACACGCATCTGACATCCTGAATGATATTAAACGGTTAGTACTGGCAGAATCGCCATCACATGATAAAACGGCGGTTGATGCATGTGGCCGGGTGCTGGAGGACATTTTCCAGCAACGTTTAGGCGTGCAGGCGGAAATCGATGAACAAGTACACTACGGCAACCACCGCAAATTCACTCTCGGTAGCAATGGGCCGCAAACGACGCTGATAGGTCACTTCGATACGGTATGGGACAAGGGTGTTCTGTCTCTTCGGGAGGAAGACGGTAAATTATACGGGCCGGGTATTCTGGATATGAAATCCGGGCTGGTGCAGGCCATCTGGGCAGTGCGCGCGTTGCAACAGCTCAACTTGCTCGGACACCAACGTATCGTTTTCCTGTGTAACAGTGACGAAGAGCTGGGCAGCCCGAGTTCGCGTGAATGGATTGAAACACATGCGCGCGGTTCCGCGCAGGTGTTAGTCGTTGAACCAGCCGTCGCGGGCAGCGGCGCGCTTAAAGTCGCGCGAAAAGGCACGGGCCACTATGAAATAACTATCCACGGGCTGGCGGCACATGCCGGTAATAATCCAGAAGAAGGCGCCAGCGCAATACAAGAGATGGCGCAGCACATTCTCTACCTGAATAGCCTCAATGCGCCTGAGCGTGGCACTACCGTCAACGTAGGGATCGCCAACGGCGGCAGCCGCTTCAATGTGGTGGCCGATCGCGCGTATCTCGGTATAGATACCCGAGTCACTTCGCAGGAAGAAGCTGCGAGTATTCATGAAGCAATTTCTCAATTGCGCCCCTACGATCCGCGTATCACGCTGCAGGTCAGCGGTGGGCAGGGTCGTCCACCGATGCGCCATACGCCCGCATCACTCACGTTATTGACACGGGCGCAGCATGTGGCGGAAGCACTAGGCTTCACCGTGGCTGGCGAAAGCGTTGGCGGTGGCAGCGACGGCAATTTTACTGCCGCGCTCGGTTTACCCACGCTGGATGGCCTTGGTGCGACCGGTTCCGGAATTCATGCTAAGCATGAACATATCAACATCGCCGATGTGCCACTACGCGCGGCATTAGTGGCGGGGATCATTGCTGAAGGGGGAAATCATGACGCAATCCCACGTTGATTCTTACTCACCTCCGGTCTCCTTGCAGGATAAAGGGCAAAGTCCCTATCTGTTGCTGTTTATTATCCTGGTTCTCGCCGCCGTCGCGACCTGGATTATTCCCGCTGGCGTTTATGATTATGAAACGCGCGACGGTATCAAGTTTGCGGTGAAAGGCAGCCTGCATGCCGTTGCACAAAGTGGCGTCTATCCGCTGGAAATCTTCACAGCGATTGCCAAAGGCATGGTAAAACAAGCGTCGATTATTTTTCTGATTCTGTTTACGGGTGGCGTGCTAGCCGTTATCGAAAAAACCGGCGCCATCGCTACCGCGCTTAATTCTTTATCGCACAGCACGAAACTCAGCGACAAATGGCTCGTGTTGATTTTTGCCGCCATCTTTGGTCTTCTCGGTACCACTGGCGTCGTGGTGAATGCCGTGGTCGCGTTTGTGCCTATTGGGTTGTTGATCGCGCGTTCGATGGGATTACCGCCAATACTGGGGGCATCGTTGGTCTATCTGACCTGCGCGGCGGGCTTTAATGTGGCGATCCTCAATCCTGCGACGACAGGGCTCACACAACATCTGGCGCAGTTACCGCTCTTTTCCGGCATGCTGCTGCGTGGCATCACCTGCCTGTTATTTATCATTACCGCTGCCGCCTATTTGATCTGGTCAATTCGCCGTAGCCGACAGCAGGGTTCTGTGCGCCCCACTATGGATACTTCAGGCAATGAAGTGTTGAACGTTACGGGGCGCCATAAATGGATCTTAGCCATCACCGTGCTGGCACTGATTCTGTTTATAGCCGGTACGATACAATTCCATTGGGGCACCAATGAGATGTCGGCTATGTTTATTCTGCTGACGATAATCGTAGGACTCATTGGCCGCCTGTCCGGATCGGAAATTGCAAATACCTTTCTCTCGGGCTGTTCGAAGCTGGTAAAAGGCGCATTTATCGTCGGTATGGCCGCAGCCATCTCGCTGGTGTTGCAGCAAGGCAACGTGCTGGACCCGATTGTCGGGAGCTTATCCAATTTGCTGGAGCCGGTACCGATACATGCGGCGACCCTCGGGATGTTTATCAGCGCAGCGTTGATTCATTTTGGGATATCGTCGGGTTCCGGTGAATCAGCACTGCTGATCCCTATCTTCTCTCCGCTTGGCGATAACCTTGGTCTGACGCGTCAAGTCATGGTCCAGGCAGTCTTGCTCGGTGAAGGTATCGTCAACTGCATGAACCCAACCTCCGGTGTTCTGATGGCCGTATTAGCCACTGCCGGTGTGCCTTATGGCAAATGGTTGCGTTTTGTGGCACCGGTGATCGCCATCTGGTTTGTCATTTGCGTCATCATGCTGCTGATCGGCGTGGCGATTAACTGGGGACCGTTTTAAACCGACAGCTGAGAGTCAGAAGCAGACAGCAAATACCCGGTAGCATCGTCTACCGGGGTATTGTCAGAATCATAGGCTAATCTGAAATGTCTGGATTATCCGTGGCGATTCGCTGTTGAGCGCCCAAATATAAAAGTAATAGTCTTTTTATTTCGACATGCTATTAGCAATGCAAATCACGCATTATGTGTTTACCATCACAGATATACTCACACCTGCATCTGTTTTATATTTTTAAATAATCAACAAGCACCAACATCCAAACTCGCTGCCAGGTTCCTCCATAATAAATATGGTTGATATTAAAATAATAAACCATACACCACACTTACCTTCCAGACGTTTTTTATCTATCAAAATGATTAACAACATTTGACTTTGCTGACAGGTAAAAAACATGACGGATAAATCAGATAACACCGATCAACACAATTTGCGCTTCGGTATCCCCCCTGTTAAATGGCTACTCACTAATATTCAACACCAGGACGCACGATTGGGACTGGTGATTTCGGTCTTTCTCCAATAGACGTTTCAACAACGCTTGAAAACCGTCACTGGAATATTCAGGGGGCCGCGCGCGGAGGTGAACGTACAGCCCAGGCGGTTGGAATCAATCAGGTACGTTATTTTCATAAAGAAGATGCGGAGCTCGCCAAACAATTAGCCACAGAGTACAACGCAACTGCGAAATGGCCAGGCTTCATTAAGCTGAGTGTCGCCTTTGTCGATGGATATACCTCCAGAGTTTCACCGGGTGTTCTTGAAGTCTGGACCAGCGTCAATTGACGTCAGCATTTAACGTCATTTGGCTGAAAGTGATGCGCTGCACTACAGTCGATATCAACATCACGGTTCCACGACGTTGATATCGACGCAAAGTACTCACTTTATTGAGGGGAAAGTCATGGTTAAATTGCTGTTGCAAGACTCATTAGGGCCGGAAGTTGTTCAACTCCGTAAGTGTCTGGCTGCGACATTGGGGTCGGATGCACAAATGTTCGACCTGCAGGCGAAGAATGACCAGTTTGATGAGACGCTAGTAGCAGCAGTACGCCACTGGCAGTCGAATATCGGTATCCTTGCCGATGGTATTGTTGGCCCCTACAGCCAGAGCCTGCTGGGTCTGATAACGCTCCCCTCCCTAGGGCTGCGGGCAGATGATGTGCAAAACTTGTTCCCGGCCACCAAGCCATCCAACGTGTTGCGGTATCTGCCGTATGTGACAGCAGCACTCACCAGTGAAGGACTTACGACGGCCCCGTTAATTCTGGCAGCACTGGGAACCATACGTGCGGAAACCGAAGGCTTCGTCCCCATTTCCGAATACCCCTCTCAGTTCAACACCACGCCAGGGTTACCGGCATTCAGCGCCTACGACGCAGGGACAAAACCAGGTAAGAGTCTTGGCAATACCAAACCGGGGGATGGCGCCAGGTTTCGCGGACGCGGTTTCGTGCAGCTCACCGGGCGCGGGAACTACGAAGAATACGCTCCACGCATCGGCGTGGACATCGCGACCTCCCCTGACCTCGCCAATGCGCCCGAAGTGGCGGCCGTATTGTTGGCCATGTTCCTCGCCGATCGCCAAAAGGAGTTAACGACCGCACTGACAGCCTCGCCACCGGACTACAGGAAGGCTCGCAGGCTGGTGAATGGCGGCTCGCATGGATTGGATCGTTTCAAAAGCGTTTTCACACTTGCCGCTGCCATGCCAGCCGTCATGCTAAACGCTGGCGAAACCAGGAAGGCGATGACAAGTAGCGAGCCTCCGAAAGCGGGCAAGCGCAAGAGCGCCACGGCGGCGATCCCCGTCTCCGCACTCGACTCAGGACCCGTACTCAATGCGTCAAAAGATCCGGTCGATCTACGCGATCGTACCTACACACCACCACCGGTGAGCTTACCGGATCTGTTTCCGAGCGATGCGGACATCGCAACGCGACTGACCGTCTACACGAAGGCAAAGCTGATCCTCGATCAGGGTCAGGAGGGAGCCTGTACGGGCTTTGGTCTGGCCTGTGTCGTGAATTATCTACGCTGGCGCAAAGCCGGTTTCCCAACGGCGCTCGATTCAGTGAGCCCCCGCATGCTTTACAACTTTGCCCGACGATACGACGAATATGCGGGTGAGGATTACGACGGCTCTAGCTGCCGTGGCGCGCTCAAAGGGTGGTTTCACCACGGTGTGTGTCTGGAGCCTGACTGGCCCTATCTGGCGCAGGAGAATGAGCCACCACAGTACGGCTATGCGGAGCGTGCAGCTAATACGACACTGGGTGTCTACTATCGCATAGACATCAAAAACATCACCGACATGCAGGCCGCCATCCATGAGGTCGGTGCGATATACGTTTCCGCATTCACGCACGAAGGCTGGCAGACTGTGCCGCAAGTGAAAAAACCCATCACGGGTCATGCCTCGCTTTCCGTCATCGACTTCAATGGCAAGCCCTCAAAAACCGATGGTCATGCCTTTGCACTGGTGGGTTTCAACCGCGAAGGCTTTATCGTGCAAAACTCCTGGGGAGAAAACTGGGGTTGCGGTGGTTTTGCGGTGTTGAGTTATGCCGACTGGCTGACCAATGCGATGGATGCCTGGGTTGCCGCGCTGGGCGTACCCGGCGTGGTGCCAGGGCAACTCGCCACTGGCAAGCGGTCTTCTGCCACGCTTGCAGGAACGGCCAATAAAACGCTGTGGTGGGATGAAACGACCGCTTACGAGCACAGCATCGTAATAGGCAACAATGGACGTGTGACTCGCTACCTCACACAAGACGAGATGACGCGCACGCTGATGTACCAGGGTTGCGTGTTGCCCGATCGCTGGTTCCGAACCCATAACACGGAAACTAAGCGTCTGGTTATCTATGCACATGGTGGGCTCAACGACGAAGCCGGTTCCATTGAGCGGGCGCGGGCGATGGGACGCTACTTCGTTGGCAACGACTGCTACCCGTTATTCCTCGTGTGGAAAACAGGGATTCTGGAATCTATTGGCGACATTTTCTCTGACCACTTCCGTCGTGAACCGTCGCGAGCGGGAGGCGTTCGCGAGGCGTTGACCGATGCCTCCGACATGCTACTTGAGCAGACCATAGGCAGGCCGGTCGCCAAACCCGTCTGGAGCGAAATGAAAGAGAACGCAGAATTTAGCTGCTTCTCAGGCCGCGCAGGCGACCTGCTGGTGACAGCACTGCAAACGCTTGCTGCGACCTGGGGCAACACCCTGGAACTCCACATCATCGGTCACTCGGCGGGCAGCATCATCCTCGGCCATTTCGTCGATCTGTTGTCGGCACGTGGTCTGGGCGAGCAACTTAAGTCTGTGCATCTCTATGCGCCAGCATGCACAGTGCAATTTGCCAACCGCCACTATGCACCGCATGCTTCGCTGATGAAACGTATGTATTTGCACCTTCTCTCCGATCGCAATGAGCGCGATGACAATGTGGCGGCAATTTATCGCAAGTCGCTACTCTACTTCGTTTCAAATGCCCTGGAAGGCGACCAGCGCACACCGCTGCTGGGAATGGGCAATATACGCGACAAAAACTACAAAGGCTGGGACGGTTCGTCGAGCACGGGCGAAGCACTGCGCAACTGGCACCGTGCAGTCTTTGAGGCTGGACTGGAAAGGAGCGGACGCACAAATGTCATTGAGGCTGACAAGGTGCCCACCGGTCCGAAAGTAATGATTGATGCTTCGCACGGCAGTTTCGACAACAATATCGAAGTGCTCAACCTGACACTGCAACGAATCGTTGAAAAGAGCAGCCTGAACATGCCCGTAGACGACCTGAGAGGCTTTTAACTGGCGCTCGCACCGAAACTTATTACATTAAGTTAATCATCCATATACAGGAATAATGGTGCCAGGGAAGGCTGCTGTGAAAAGGTGAATTTCAGGCACAAAAAAACCACCCGTAGGTGGTTTCACGACACTGCTTATTGCTTTGATTATACTTGTCTTTCCCATGGTGCCCGGAGCGAGACTTGAACTCGCACAGCGCGTACGCCGAGGGATTTTAAATCCTACGCTGGATCAATGAGTTACATAGCAGTGCATTGCGAAACTTTGCTAAAATTGATTACTAATTTTGCTGTAATCGGCAGAAAATAGATAATCATGGATAGCGTTGAGCACAGAAAAAGCTAAGGTGATTAAATGCCCGCCGATTTTATTGGCATAGTTGAAAATGAAGGTGAAACGATTCTCGTTATTCAATCTGATAATCAGTTGCTTGAACTGGTTGACAACTGTTGTATGGGGCTGGGCTCCGACAATGACTCCGGTAGTACCCGTTTTCTTCGAAATGAGTGCTCAAACCGATGTATATAATGAAATATATTTAAAATTGTGTATGATTAAAAGATAACCTTGGGATATCGGGACACTCTTAATATTTTCCTTGTGGCAATATCGAACAGCGAATCAAAGAAACTGGAATATCTGTTCAAATCCCTGGATTGTATTATTCACTTTGACTAGCGAAACTTTTAATAGAGAAATTCTTTATGATAGATGAACATGGAAAACTTAATTTTACATTCAATATATTAAAGAAATTCAGACCTAGCTATATATTTGAAGATGAAGATGTTAGTTTTACCAATACTAAGTGTCCTCATTGCAATAGTGTTATTATTTTTTCAGAGGCACACTTACAGCCTGTAGAACTAGATAATGGGTCATCTGTTCCTTTCAGCGACGAAGAAGGTGTAATGATTGGAAAATGTAATAATTGTACTGAAACATTCGGGATAAATGTTATCAACCCTGACTTTTCAGGATGTAAGAGTGGTGCTAGTAAGGTTGACTATTACTTTAATAAAGATGGTAAAGATATTAACGATACACACAAAGCACATTTATATGTAAACATTTTATTCATTGAGGATAAAGTAGAGCGTGATGCAGATTTAGAACACTATTCACTCCCTTACATCTGCGATGATTACCCTCTCTATATTTGCTCGAATTGCGGTAAAAACATTGAGAAAGAGTCATTTAAAAAATTAAAGGATGAATTTCCTCGACTCCTTGGCGAACATTCTCGCTATGTTGAGTGGACGCTAAAAAATTCATATGGTAAAGGCCCAGAATATGTGATAGTGAAGCTAAAATTCAATTGTTCCTGCGGGCAAGAATGTGAAAGTTTTTTCTTTAAAAAATACATTGAGACTATAAACATTAAGATCAGCGATTTCTCAATCTGCAATGTAATTGGCTCACGTTTGATAGAGAAAAGAATCATTCCTGGTGTTTATTCGAAAACAAACATCATATCTTGGCTATATAAATTAATCCCGCGATGGACAATTTTATTTGACAAAATTTACATTATCACTCCCTTTATTGGGCATCAGCATTTGAGGCCAGCCGAACTTACCGAAATATGGATTGAATTAATAAACAGACTCGATCATAAAAAATCAAAAATCTGGACTAAAAATGGTGAGTTAACTAAATTTAAGAATGCTTATTCGGAGGTGAATAATATTGCATACGATAAACTTAATGAGTTTGAACTTGGATCCAGTTTATTATCCGAACTTCACCAAAATAAAGATTTCCATGCAAAAATTTATTGCGGCATTAGTCAAGGAAGATGTGAGGTTTTTAGTGGATCAGCTAATTTGGTTAGAGGGCCATCAGTAGAAGTTATGCATTTTGATATATTTAATAATTTTAGTTCTGTTTATGAAGCATTTTTAGAACCAATAGGAATCAAAGAAGAGTTCAGTTTAATTAGAGACACTTACTCTTTGTTGTTTGATTCAAGCAAAGATTTTAAAGCTGATATGGATGGATTTGAAATACGCTCAGAGCACTACAGTAAAGTAATTTTACCTGATAGATAATATCACTAACTTGGCAATCTCGTGATTTTAGCATACTTATGTTTTTCTTTGGAGGTTAGGGGCATACTAGCTCCATATGATGGACCAGGGCGACAATGGTATCCATGACGCCATTAAGTCCAAGAATTACGAGGTTAAATTTTATCAATACCCCGAAAGGTTCTGGAGTGATTCAATGGCTCCTGGTGATTGGTCTGGTTCAGGAGCCGTATTACGAGAGATGAAGTTATTATTATACAATAAACTCGTTTCCAGGTTCAGTGCTCAGATTATTTGCTATATAAGAATCTATTCTCTGATCATTAAATCGCCAGCAGTCAATGGCAAGATCCATCAGCAGGCGTTGCCTTGCGGTGATATTTTCTGCGGACCAGAATTTATATTCATAACCATATTTCTGCTTAAAGCGATTTAATGCGGTGTTCTCACCAATTGAGTACTGAGAGTGGAGTAATCGAGTCATGATGATTTCAGAGTTTAAATATTCTGTTTGTTTTTTCAAAAACCAGTCTTCACTCAAATCATTGCAGTTATTGACGGACTGGTTAATTGTACCCTCTAATAATGTTACATTACCAAGCTTGTAGAGATAACTTGTTCGATTTGCATCGGAGAACTCCCCATCTTCAGGGACGTTCCGTACCGTCTGAGGAAGAATATGCTCAATTTGCATCTGCTGAATAGCCTGCTGGCTCTTTTCCGGAAAACCGCAAAGATGGCGGATATGATTCTCTAATCTACCCAATACATAACGTTGGCGATACTGAGGGGTAAAATTATAGTCATTAATAATTGAGAATCGTTCTTTAAATTCATCTAAACGCTCCACAACAAAAGGTATAAGTGTTGTTGAAACAACATTTGCAATCTCTGCTTTCGTTTTCACATCCCGAAGCTTTACAGCCCATTGAGTAAAGCGTTGCTCATATGTCTTCGATTGAATAGCCATTGTGTTTGTAAAGAATAAAAAGCTCTCAAGTTGAGCACCTAAGAAATCCATTACATCATCAGAACAACTAATGTCCAATGCCATTAGTAAAACCAAATGCTGACGTGAGCGATATTTATTAATATATCCAATGTTACTTACATTTGGAAAACGGGCATTTTCACGCCAGTAGGCTGCTTCATTTGTTGCATTGACCAAGTTAGCGTATCGTTCTGATAATTTTTCCAATTCTTTTACGAGAGCCATAGGGTGTGTCTTATACTGTAACGACAACTCCCCCTCAGCTGAAATGATCCATTTATAAATATCATCTTCACGCAAAATCCCGTGATGATATCGTGCCATCAGAAAGTAACGCAAAAAACGAAGCGGGTTATCACTTTCGCCGCAAGATTCAAGGTTATTAGTGATTGATTTCCATGTTGTCTTTATTGCCGAAAACTGTTCTTCCTTTATCTGACTGAAAATCAAATTTTTAACAAGATCCATGGCATTAAGGCTGGCACCACGCTGATTGATCGTTTCGAAGATCTTTAATGCGCTACTTAAGTTCTCTGATTCAATGACAACCAGCTCAACTTTTGTTAAAAAAAAGCGAGCGAAGGAGATTAACTCATTCAAGCTATCTTGCAATTGGTATTTAAGATAATCACGAATGTGATCATACGCGTCAGCCATTTTTTTTACTGAAGCTGTTTCCGCAAAGGTATTGGTCTGCCCTTCAATTAACCGCGAAATAAACCCGCGACTTTCTTCATATTGAAGATCTAGTCTAATTAGATTTTCCTCACTATTAATATCATAACTAGAGAGCCATTCCTCAATAGTTTTCAGATATTCCAGCCCTTTTTTGTCAAGTGTATCCAATCGATCTTTTAATAGATCCCGTAAGGCACACATAGTGATGACAATAGTGGTCAATCGCTGCTGTCCGTCAATAACATCATGCTTTTCCCCATTCTTTACGATAATAACCGAACCGAGAAAATAACCATTTAGATCTTTCTGCTCCGGTTGGTATTCATTGTCTAAATCCATGATAAACTGCTCAACCTGATCATCAACCTTCCATACATACTCACGTTGATAATCGGGAACTAAAAAGTAATAATCGCTTAATTTTGATATATTTTTTACATCAGCTTCTATTTTCATTTTATATCCTTACATAGCTGGATGAACACCACAGATCATACTGATCCCAGCTCCAATTCACAAACGAACAGGAGAGTAGACCCCTTCTACATTACAGCTATCTCCGTCATCAAAAATCAACTCTCCTGCACTATAACCATTCATGGACAAAATAGCCTTTTCATTGAGAGCCAAACTAAGGCACATTGATGTTTTTATCATATTATCTGTACCATAAACCTCATACCAGTTATCTTCTTTTTTAGAAACCTCTACCTCATACTTTCCTGAGTCAATATTAACCATGCTAAATACATTATCTACATCACATGAATCCTTGCTATCTGTAAAAATTATTTTTTTATCATAGCCATCAACCCTGAGATATGCGTCTTCAGAATAAGCATAAACATAACAATATTTAGTATTAACAAAAGCATCCTTCCCAGTAATTTGATATAAATTACTATCCTTTCTTGTGACATTTATTTCCCACGTATTGGCATGAACATAACCTGGAGCCAAAAACAGGGTTAATAATAACAGTCCAATCTTGGCTTTAAAGTTTCTAACAATTTTGAAAAACATAAAACCCCTTCTTATATAGTTCTGTAATATTTTAATCTAGCTGGGCTCTTACTACATATCAGTCAACAACATCCCAGCCATCCCATCCAGTCGTTTCTTGACCTTTTCCCAACCCGGCATAACCTGCCCCATCAGACGGTAAAACTCCTCGCTGTGGTTATGCTCAGCAACATGGCATAACTCATGCAACAAGACATAGTCGATACATTCTGAGGATGCCTTAACCAGCCATGGATTCAGGGTCAGACAGCCTTTTGCAGAACAGTTACCCCATTGCGTTTGCATCGCCCGCAGACGTATCGGCGGACGTTCACTAACCCAAAGGGTCTGCGGTATCAATAAATCAAGCCTGCGTTGAAAGACATCTCTGGCGCGTTCCCGATACCATTCGGCCAGCAACGCTTTAACTTTTTCTGCCGATTTGTGCCTGACCGTCACTTCCAGACGCCCACGCAACATTTTCACCCGTTGCGGCACAGTAGCGTCTTCTGTCACTTTCAACTGATATTGCTTGCCAAGATAGTAATGGCTTTCTCCGCTGACATACTGACGCGGGACAATGTGTGTCTGTTGCTCCCTGAAATCACGCAGTTGCTGATAGATCCAGCGCCCTCGTTTTTTCAGCGCAGACAGCACTTCGTGCTCCGGTGTTTCTGGCGGTACAGAGGCCACAACCCGGCAGTCGGGATGCACCTTGATGAGCACCCTGCCCTTTACGACCTGACGCGGAACACACTGTACGACGATGACCTCATCACCATAAACAATGCGTAACGCTTTCATTGCTGGCGATTCTTTTTCACTCATGATTTCATCAAACCAACGCGCAGGATCTGGATGATGGTTTCCACAATACGGTTTACCTGATTCATTCCGGCACCAATTTCCCGGCAGGCCGTAAACAGCAGTGGTAACAGACTTGTCTTAACGGCCTTCTCAATGTCCTGAGGGTTCAGGGAGTTTTCTGCCACCGCTTTGACGATAATGCTGTCCACTTCAAAGGCCAGCTTCGTCCACTTATCCTGCACTTGAACGTCGTTTACCGCAAAAACCTCCGGTAGCTCTTTTTTAAAAACACCGTAATACGCCTGAGCATGCTTGTTCACTGCCAGTGCATCCGGGATATCGCTGAGCTTACGGGCTTCAACCTGTTCTTCAAATTCACGGAACAAAAGGTACTGTTTTAGTGGATGGTCGAACAGTTTTTCTGCTTCTTCGATAGCCATACGCAGGAGTTTTGAAAAGGCCTCCTGAGCATACGGGTCATCACGCAGCTCCTGCTCAATCATCTTCGTCACGCGGGTTTTAATGATGTCGGTTTCATTGCGGGTTTTATTGTTGTCCCACTCTTCGGGCTTTTCGCTCTTGCCCATTTTACCGACTTCATACACGCCATCCGGTTCACGAACCTCAACGCCGGTGACATGCTTATCCAGCAGTTTTTTAACCTGTTCAGCGTAGTCGTCATAATTGACCTGCTCTCCGCTGACCTGCATCGCCCACTGGCGCAGGCTGGACATCTGTTTTACGGTTTCTTTATAGAGATTTCGGTCTTGTTCCGTAAAGCTCTTGTCGGTGAAGAAGGTGGCGGACTGCAGTGCCACTTTCAGGCATCCGGCGAAGGCCGTTAACGCTTCGAAGAAATCATCACGGGTTTTCTGATGGATATCGACCATCTCTCCGTCACGTTCTTCCATTTTAGGCACCAGTACCGCACGCAACTGCTCAGTATCATTTTTGTTTTTAACACCGGCAAATATGGCCCACAGCTGGTTATACAGATGCGGAAGTCGCTTGTATTCAGAACTCATGGCACTATACAACCCATCAATATCCTTGATGTCGTATCCTCCCTGAGTTCGGGAGGCGAGATCCTGATATTTACCGATAGTCGTGTCCAGTTCAGCCAGAATGCCGCGATAATCAATCAGCAGGCCAAACTTTTTCAGTGGATGCAGTCGGTTTACCCGGGCAATCGCCTGGATAAGGTTATGGGATTTAAGCGGCTTGTCGATATACAGCACGGTATTCTTCGGTTCATCAAACCCGGTGAGCAGTTTATCGACGACAATCAGCAATTTGAGCTTATCATCGGTATCGAAACGACTGATGATATTGCGGGTATACACGGACTCATCCTGCGTGCCGACGTTATCTTTCCACCATTTCGTCACTTCCGGCAGTTTACTTTCATCCACCTC
The DNA here is from genome assembly GCF_059418505.1 of Citrobacter sp. GW821-FHT07H02. Classification (NCBI taxonomy): domain Bacteria; kingdom Pseudomonadati; phylum Pseudomonadota; class Gammaproteobacteria; order Enterobacterales; family Enterobacteriaceae; genus Citrobacter; species Citrobacter sp. GW821-FHT07H02. The sequence goes on from NZ_JBWKPZ010000018.1 coordinate 54,861, forward strand.
GGTGTTCCCTTCCCGGGTATCCGGAGGACTGATAACTACAGCTGATTCAAATAATCCCGCCTCATCCAGATACTTTTTATATTTGATGGCGGAAATCTTGCTGTCACAGGCAAGTTGTCCCTTCAGCCCCTCATTAATGTATTTCGAGAAGTGCGTGGCGATATCGAGTGCGATCAGTCGGATGCGGTCATCTGCGCTATAGACCTCGCCCTTACGGGCATATTTACGTTTAAGATCGGCTTTTTGCGCCTCGCTCAACCCATCAGTAATGCGGTCAAACCAGGCATCAATCGCCCGATCATTCACTTCCAGATCCGGGATACGTTCTTCATAGAGCAGTGGTGTAACCGCTTCGTCTTCTACTGCCCGTTGCATGGTATAGGCATGGACAATAGGTCCGAATTTATTGGTGGTCTTATCTTCTTTCAGCAATGGTGTACCGGTAAATGCCACAAAGGCGGCGTTCGACAGGGCAAGTTTCATTCGTACGTGGTTTTCACCGCCCTGACTGCGGTGTCCTTCATCAATCAGAACGATGATATCGGGGCTGGTATTGACGCATTCAGGAAGTTTTGTCGCTGAATTAAATTTCTGGATCAGGGTGAAAATGATGCGTTCTTTACCGGAGCCAATCTGTTTCGCCAGCATCTGCCCGGATGTCGCCATTGCATTGGCTTTGTCTTTTTTCCCGGCCAACTCGCCGCCGGATGCAAAGGTACTGCTGAGCTGTTCTTCAAGATCGATACGGTCCGTCACCACCACAATACGACATTGCTTCAGGTTGTCATGGAGAATCAGCGCTTTGCTAAGGAACACCATGGTGTACGATTTGCCGGAGCCGGTGGTATGCCAGATAACACCACCTTCCCTGCCCCCATCGGGTCTTCGGGTACTGATGCGCTCCAGCAGTCTTTTAATGCCGAACACCTGCTGATAGCGGGCGACAATTTTCCCGGTCTTTTTATCAAACAGAGTAAAGAAGCGGGTCATCTCCAGCAGGCGTTCCGGAGAGAGCAGGCTGATAAGCAGCTTATCCTGTCCACTGACAGCCAGTTCCCCCCCAGCGATTAACTGCTGATACCAGCTAAGGTCGGCAGGCGGTCGATGATTAAACAACGCATGAATTTGTTCAGTCGATAACTGATGATTGCGCAGAGCGTACATCTGCGCATCGGTAATATCTTCTTCGCGCCATGCCGCCCAGAATTTCATTGGCGTATGGCAGGTACCGTAGCGCCCGTCATGCCCGTTAATCGACAGTAATACCTGGCTGTAGGCAAACAGCTGCGGGATTTCATCGTTGAGCTGATTACGGATACTCTGAGATATTCCTTCGTCAATGGTTGGCCCTTTCTTACCGTGACCGGCCGGGCTTTTCGCTTCAATGACTGCCAGCGGGATACCATTCACAAAACAAACAATATCCGGTCTGCGGGTTTCAACACCGCCTGACCGCAATACTGTAAATTCTTCAGTAAAGTGGAACTGGTTATTTTCCGGATGTTCCCAGTCAATCAGCGCTATGGTGGGGTTCACCTTTTTGCCATCGACAAACTCCGTGACGGCGATACCGTAGAGCAGATGGTTATACATCCGCTCGTTAGCTTTCAGCAGCCCTTCATTCAGTGCCGGAGAACAAACCTGCGATATCAGGGTATCCAGCGCCTTTTCCGATAATGAGCAAGTTTTACCGCCCGCGATAAAGGAACGCTTCGACAACACCTCACGAAGAACCGGACGCAGCACTACCTCATCCTGTTTATAGCCCCGGTAAGCCATAATCTGTTTCGGGGGTAAAAACGTCCAGCCGAGGCTGGTCAGTAACGTCAGCGCCGGGATTTTGGCGCTGTATTCTTCCTGGAATTTTGGCGTGTACGGCTGGTTCATGATCGTTCCTTGTTCTTCGCGTTATGCACTAACGGATTCTTTTTCTTCCACTTTTACTGGCACGGAGACACGACGTTTGCCAGTCAGTAACTGCTGCATCAGGGCTTTTTTCTCATCTTTCAGGCAGGCGAGTTTTTTCTCCAGCGTAGAGATTTCGGCGTCGGCAGCGGACAGGACTAGGGCGATTTTTTGTTGTTCTTTAATAAATGGGCAAGAAAAGCTGATAGCTTCAAAATCTTTCTTGGAAAGTTCTAAAAATGTTGAACCAGATGATTTTTTGATCATCTCTTTGATGTTCATTTGCAGCAAGTAATAAATAAATTCGACATTAAACTCTTCATTCGGAATGATGTTTTTAAATCCTTGATTGGTGCAAATTTCCGATGTCGAAATAGCTAAAGCCCCAATGGTTGCTCTTGTACATACCATTAGGCTTCCTTTTGGCAAAAGAACAGCAGAGCAATTTTGTAATCCGGCAGAGGTAATTCTTCTACTGGTATTGTTAACGAACCTACCCGTTAACGCAGTAACATCTGTTGGGGTAAGCCATTGAATATCTCCATCCCAATAGGCATCCATGTTTGTATCAGGTGTTCCACCAGATACAACTTTGCCCATTTGTATTAATTTAGTGATTTTCCACTCCCCACTAAACCTCACCCCATTCTCATCCAGCAAGCGTTTCTTCCCAGTAAGTAATTGCTGCATCAGGGCTTTTTTCTGCTGCTGACTGTTGGCGAGAAGCTTTTCCGTCACCGAAATCGTCGTATCCCAGGTTAACAGGATTTGGGCGATTTTCTTTTGTTCAGTAAATGGGGGGACATTAATTGGATATAATTTTATTGATTCTGTATCTAAACGTCCCGTTCCATGACCTGCAGTACTCACAAGTTGCTTTATTTTATGCTTCTCTGAAACCAGTAAAAAAGAAAGAAAAAGCCCATCAATGTTTTTATTGGGTACCAACGCTTTTAGGTCTTGGTTAAATGCAACCTCTCTAATAGCGAAACCTACAGGAAAATCTTTGAGCAAAGTCATTCCTCGCACAAGAATAAGTGATGCTCCTGCAGGTGCACGTTTAGCGATTTGGAAGCCTTCATCTGTCAGAGTATCAATACTCGTTTCAATAAAGTGTGTTTTTAAGTCTTTACCTGATATCCACGGCTTATCCCCCCCCCAGAAATTTGCATTCTGTTTGCTTGGAGTTCCCCCAGAGGAAAATTTTGCGATATCGCCAATCTGTGTGGCGACCCACCCCTTAGGCACCATAACCCAGCTCCTTCAAATACCCTGCCATCTCCGTTTCCAACTTCGCTAGTTCCGCTTTCAATTCCTCCCGCTCAGCGCGAACGGCCAGCAAATCGATTTCTTCCTCTTCTTCAAAGGTATCGACATAGCGCGGAATATTAAGGTTGTAATCGTTGTCCTGAATCTCTTTCAGGCTGGCAAGGTAGGCATATTTCTCGACGTTATCGCCTTCTTGATAGGTTTTAACGATCTTCTGGATATTTTCTGCGCTGAGCTGGTTCTGGTTTTTACCCGTCTTAAATTCACGACTGGCATCGATAAACAGCACCTTGTCATCCACTTTCTGTTTTTTGAAAATCAGAATCGCTGCTGGAATACCCGTACCGTAGAACAGTTTTTCAGGCAGGCCAATCACCGCATCCAGCAGGTTTTCATCAATCAGCTTCTGGCGAATTTTGCCTTCGCTTGAGCCACGGAACAGCACACCGTGTGGCACCACTACGCCCATACGACCCGTCCCCGGTTTCAGGGTTTCGATCATATGCGAGATAAAGGCGTAATCTCCTTTAGTCTTCGGCGGTACACCGCGACGGAAACGACCAAACTTATCGTTCTCGGCCTCGTCATGGCCCCACTTATCCAGGCTGAACGGCGGGTTAGCGGTCACGATATCAAACAGCATCAGGTCGCCATTTTTATCGAGCAGCTTCGGGTTACGAATAGTATCGCCCCACTCGATTTTGTGGTTGTCTTCGCCGTGCAGGAACATGTTCATTTTGGCCAGCGACCAGGTAGAGCCAATGGCTTCCTGACCAAACAACGCATAGTTGCGGCTGTCATGCCCGGAGACAATTTTACGTCCGCACTTCATTAGCAACGAACCGGAACCACAGGCCGGATCGCAGATGGTATCACCCGGTTGCGGATCGAGCAGTTCAGCGATCAGGTCTGAAACTTCTGGTGGGGTATAGAATTCCCCGGCTTTCTGCCCACCGCTGGCAGCAAAGTTTTTGATCAGATATTCGTAGGCATTACCGATAACGTCCAGCGTACCTACACGGCTCGGCTTCAGGTTGAGATCTTCACCAGCAAAGTCTTCCAGCAACTGACGCAGGATGGTGTTCTTCTGTTTTTCTTCGCCCAGACGGTCAGTGTTAAACGAGATATCCTGGAAGACACTTTTCCCGGCATCTTTCAGTTTGGTGCCGTTGGCTTCTTCAATGGAATGCAATGCCTGATCGATACGTTCACCGTTGCCCGGCTCATGACGGCGCTCATACAGCGCATAGAAACTGGCGCTTTTCGGCAGCACAAAACGTTCATTCGCCATCATCGCTTCAATCAGCTCGGGCGTATCGCCATATTGTTCCTTATATTCGTCATAGTGATCCTGCCAGACATCCGAAATGTACTTAAGGAACAGCATGGTAAGGATAAAGTCTTTATAGGTATCAGCACTAATGGTGCCACGGAAGGTGTCACACGCGGCCCACAGGGCTTTGTTGATCGTGTCCTGACTGATTTTGTCGTTCATGAATCATCCTGGTATAAAGAAAACCAATCTGGTCTTTTAGAGAATACGGGGAAAATAGAGTTGCAATGATACCCGAAAATAGGCTTTCGGACACGTCATGGCGTTGCGCATTAACTCAATAGAAGCATCATGACGGGTGACTTTTAATCGGAAATGAAAGGGGAAAGATTTTTAAGGTTGGTATTAAATCGCAGGCACAAAAAAACCACCCGTAGGTGGTTTCACGACACTGCTTATTGCTTTGATTATACTTGTCTTTCCCATGGTGCCCGGAGCGAGACTTGAACTCGCACAGCGCGTACGCCGAGGGATTTTAAATCCCTTGTGTCTACCGATTCCACCATCCGGGCTCGGGAAGAAAGTGGAGGCGCGTTCCGGAGTCGAACCGGACTAGACGGATTTGCAATCCGCTACATAACCGCTTTGCTAACGCGCCAAATTCTTCAGGCTTTTCAGCCAGACACCCGCAATTGCCGATGTCTTTAAACTGGAGCGGGAAACGAGACTCGAACTCGCGACCCCGACCTTGGCAAGGTCGTGCTCTACCAACTGAGCTATTCCCGCATCACCAAGTAACTTTGTTAATCACTTGATTTTGTTATCGTCTGGCAATCTGTGCTGCCGTTCGATGCGTTGCATTCTACTTACCTGACGCACTGAGTCAACGATATTTTTCGTCACTCACGATCGTTTGCTGAAATTTGCGGCGAAACGATCACTGATCAAGCAAATCCCCGCGTGCAGCGCTCAAATACTGCAGCATCGACCACAGCGTCAGTATGGCTGCGACAAAGAATAACGCGATCCCGGCATACTCCACCCAAATGTTTGGACGCCATAATAACCATGCCAGTGCCGCCATTTGTGATGTTGTTTTGACTTTCCCGATCCAGGAGACGGCCACGCTGCTGCGTTTACCGAGTTCCGCCATCCATTCGCGCAATGCGGAAATAATGATTTCACGGGCGATCATCGTTGCGGCGGGTAATGTCACCCACCAGCTATGGTAGTGTTCTGTCACCAGGACCATTGCGATAGCGACCAGCACTTTATCTGCCACCGGGTCAAGAAACGCGCCAAAGCGGGTACTTTGATTCCAGCGACGCGCCAGATAACCATCAAACCAGTCAGTTACGGCTGCAATACAGAAGATGAGCGCACACACAAACGGTGCCCAACTGAATGGCAGATAAAACGCCAGTACAAAGAAGGGAATCAGTATGACGCGAAACAGCGTGAGCAATGTAGGAATATTAAATTGCATAGTGACGGGTAACTATCTGTTGTCAGAGAATTTACCCCTATGTTGCTACAGAGACCTCAATGTTTCAACGAGTAGAAGATCTTTTCTGCCAGACCTTGCGAAATACCCGGCACTTTTGCAATTTCCTCTACGCTGGCGTTACGTAATCCTTGCAAACCACCCATATATTTCAACAGCATTTGCCGACGTTTAGGGCCAACGCCTTCAATGGTTTCCAGCGTGCTGGTGTTTTTGACTTTCGCCCGTTTTTTACGGTGCCCGCCGATCGCATGGTCGTGAGACTCATCGCGGATATGCTGGATAACGTGTAACACCGGAGAATCCGGGGGCAAACTGAACCCCTCACCTTCCGGTTCGAAGAACAGTGTTTCCAGACCCGCCTTACGATCGGCGCCCTTCGCCACCCCGAGTAGCAATGGATGCTGTTTGTCCCAGGGAACATCCAGTTCAGCAAAGACCGCTTTAGCCTGCCCAAGCTGCCCTTTTCCGCCATCTATCAGAATAACGTCCGGGATCTTACTTTCTTCAATCGCTTTGCCATAACGTCGACGCAGCACCTGATTCATCGCAGCATAATCATCGCCAGGCGTAATGCCGGTGATGTTGTAACGACGATATTCAGCACGCAGTGGTCCGTTGGCGTCAAAGACCACGCAGGAGGCGACCGTCTGTTCACCCATAGTGTGACTAATATCGAAACATTCCATGCGTTTTACCGCCGGCAGTTTCAACACCGTCGCCAGCGCCGTCAAACGTTGGGTAATGGTGGACTGTTGAGAAAGCTTCGTCGTCAGCGCTGTCGCAGCATTGGTTCGCGCCAGCTTGAGATACCTTGCGCGATCGCCGCGTGGTTTCGTCTGCACATTGACCCGACGTCCGGCCAGTTCCGACAGCGAGTCCGCCAACAACGTTTTGTCACTCAGATTAAAATCCAGCAGGATTTCACCCGGCAGCGTTCGCATCTGACTGCCTTGCAAATAGAACTGCCCGACAAATGTCTCCACGACTTCGCCCATTTCGGTCCCACCGGGCACCTTAGGGAAATAGCTGCGGCTGCCCAGCACTTTGCCCTGGCGTATAAAAAGCACGTGCAGACAGGCCATTCCTGCGTCGAAAGCTACCCCGATAACATCAAGATCGTCGCCTGTGTTCGACACAAACTGTTTTTCGGTGACACGACGCACAGCCTGTATTTGATCGCGAATGCGCGCGGCTTCTTCAAATTCCAGATTGCGGCTGGCGTTTTCCATCCGCGCGATCAACTGCGTCAAAACCTGATCGTCTTTCCCGGATAAAAACAGGCGTACATACTCGACCTGCTGGGCATATTCTTCCTCGCTGACCAGGCCCGCCACGCAGGGACCAAGGCAACGTCCAATCTGATATTGCAGACAGGGGCGCGAGCGGTTGCGGTAAACGCTGTTTTCACACTGACGAATCGGAAAGATTTTTTGCAGTAGCGCCAGCGTTTCGCGCACGGCATAGCCGTTTGGGAACGGGCCGAAATACTCGCCTTTGGCATGTTTGGCGCCACGGTGCATCGCCAGACGCGGATGCGTATCGCCACTCAGAAAAATAAAAGGATAGGATTTGTCGTCACGCAACAGCACGTTATAACGGGGCTGATACAGCTTGATGTAGTTATGCTCAAGCAGTAACGCCTCGGTTTCCGTATGGGTGACCGTCACATCAATTTGCTGAATGTGCGCGACCAACGCTTCGGTCTTCCGCGAAGCAAGGTTGCTGCGGAAATAACTGGAAAGCCGTTTTTTCAGGTCCTTCGCTTTACCGACATAAATAACCGTACCACCAGCATCATACATACGATAAACGCCGGGCTGGCTGGTAACGGTTTTTAAAAACGCTTTCGCGTCAAACTGAAGGCTCACTGACTTGTTAACGTCTCCGCATTACACAGGCCATGACGAATTGCCAGGTGAGTCAGCTCTACATCACCATGAATGTTTAGTTTACTGAACATTCGATAGCGATAACTGTTCACCGTTTTAGGACTGAGATTCAGCTGTTCTGAGATCTCATTCACCTTCTGGCCTTTGGTGATCATCAGCATAATCTGCAACTCGCGTTCAGACAAACTGGCAAACGGGGTTTCCGTTTTTTCTGGCTCGATCTGGCTAAGGGCCATCTGCTGTGCAATGTCGGAAGCAATATAACGTTGCCCGGAGAACACGGAACGAATCGCACTCACCACTTCCTGCGGAGCCGCACCTTTGCTCAGATACCCTGCTGCACCCGCCTGCATGACTTTGGCGGGCAACGGATTTTCCGTATGGACCGTCAACATGATCACTTTAATGTCAGCCGTTGAACGCGCAATTTTACGCGTCGCTTCAAGACCGCCAATTCCGGGCATGTTCATGTCCATCAACACGACGTCAGCGGTATTTGTGCGACACCATTTAACAGCATCCTCACCGCAACATGCTTCGCCGACGACTTTTATGCCCTTTATATCTTCCAGAATGCGTCGTATCCCTGCGCGCACCAGTTCGTGGTCATCAACAAGAAGAACGTTGATCAAAGGAATATCTCCAGAATAGGGATAACGCTACTGATAGTTACTCGGCCATATATTAGCGGGTTTTATCTCAACTTTGAAACGCAAAAAACACCGCCCCTTAGATTTTGTTCTCGTTTTTGGAAATTAGATTGTACGGAATGTGGAAACTTTCCCCGAAAAACAGCCATTCCCATCGACTATATCTCTCTTGAAGTTTCAGAATAGTGACAAAAAATTCACGCCCTTCGGCTTAAATGATAAATAGGAAGCAACTTTGTAACAATAATTAACGAGTAAAATACGCGTCATAAACAATGGGTGAAGAAAATATATCCACTGCAAGACGTTGTTTATTTTAATGGCTCAGGCTGAAGTTTCGACGAAAAAACAACCACTGCTATTTTTAGCGCGGCTTATGGTATACTCCGCCGCCTTAACATTTGCCATCGCACTTTTTCACTGTAACAGAACGAGGAAAATAAATGAGTACGCCTGATTTTTCCACTGCCGAGAATAATCAAGAACTGGCTAACGAAGTCACCTGCCTGAAAGCCATGTTAACGCTGATGCTGCAGGCAGTGGGACAAGCCGACGCAGGGCGCGTGATTCTTAAAATGGAAAAACAGATCGCGCTGATTGAAGACAAATCACAAGCAGCGGTATTTTCCAACACTGTTAAGCAAATTAAACAAGCTTACCGACAATAAGATGAAACCGGCTGAGAGCAGCGCTTTCGGCCGGTTTTGCGTCAGAACACAAAAATTACATTTAAATCAAACCGATAGCCGCTGCATAGCAGGCAATCTGCGTCTTGTTTGGTGCGTTAAACTTCTTTTGCATATTCTTCTGATGAAAATTGACGGTGTTCTCCGAAATCGACAGGATCATGGCGATTTCAGACGACGTTTTCCCTTCAGCCGTCCACTTTAAGATTTCCTTTTCTCGCTTGCTAAAACGCATCTCCGGCGTCGTGACCATGTCATTTTCCAGCCGCGTAAGCACGGAGAGGCTCTCACGCACCAGTAGTTGCAGTTTCAGCTCGACTTCATCAGAGGCAAAGGGCACATTGCGTACGTTCGACCGTGAGACGGAAAGGAACCCCAGCGCACGATTTGGTAGCATACAGCACTGGGTGATCCCCTTTCGCAATCCGTGGGAGCGTGCCGCATCCCACAGTGTCTGGGTATCACTGAATAATGCGTCATTCCAGGGTAAATGTCCCTGTTTGAAGTTTTCCGGTTTCAGCACCGGATCAATAGCAAAATAGTTTTCAGACTGATAGTGGGTAATCCACGCCTGAGGATATGTCGTTTGAAGAGAGATTTTTGGTCGTGTAAACGGGACCGGATGACGAACGCATAATGCGTAATAATCGAACTCCAGTTGACACGTCTGGTGCTGTAATTCCCGATAAACATCTTCTGCCGTCGCCATTTCCTGAAAGCGTATCAGCATACTCCGTCGCCAGGTGAAGAAATCATTTTCCTGCATATCAGGGGATACCACCTCTGAGATTGATTATCATTTTAAATGAGTAAACACGCTACCACATAAATGGAGTTTATATGAATAAAATATCGGTCAGGAAGAGGATTACTTGAACTTTATTTCAATATACCCATCAATATTAGGGTGAAAATGCATTAACCAGGCGGGATGGCGTCATATTTATTCAAATATACTCGCCCAGAAGAGGATTATTTCGGGCGAGTATCGCAAGACCATTTATTTCATCAGAAACTTCTCAAGAAACTGGCGAGTGCGTGGGTGCTGCGGATGGCTAAATAACGATTTTGCAGGACCCTGTTCCACAATTCGTCCCTGATCCATGAATATCGCCCGGTCAGCAACGTCGCGAGCAAAACTCATCTCGTGCGTCACAATCACCATGGTCCGTTTTTCCTGTGCCAGCTGGCGGATAGTATTGAGTACCTCCCCCACCAGCTCAGGATCGAGCGCAGAGGTCGGTTCATCAAACAAAATGACCTCCGGGCGCATGGCCAGCGCACGCGCGATCGCCACACGTTGCTGCTGCCCGCCGGATAAGCGCCGCGGGTAGCTGGTCTCCTTCCCGGTCAGCCCTACCTTTGCCAGCAGCTCATGCGCACGGGCCGTTGCTTCCGCTTTTGATTCACCTTTGACAATCACCGGGCCTTCAATGATGTTCTCCACCACCGTACGATGCGGAAACAAATTGAAGTTCTGGAATACAAAACCCACATGCTGACGCAACTGGCGAATCAATCCCTTCTGCTGATTTAAAGAGCGGGCGGTATCAATGGTGATATCCCCCACTTTGATCGTGCCGGCTTCCGGCACTTCCAGAAGATTGATGCTGCGCAGTAAGGTGGTTTTGCCCGAACCGCTCGGCCCAATAATGGCGACAACCTCACCCGGTTTGACCTCGAGATCGATGCCGTGCAGCACCGTCTGCCCATGGAATTTTTTCACCAGGTTTTTGACTTCGATGGCACTCATTTCGGATCTTTCTCCTGGCGGTTAAGCTGGTCTTCAAAGTAGTTCTGCAATGCCGATAGCACCGTCGCCATCACCCAGTAGATCAACGAGGCGGCCAGATACATGGTGAAGACTTCCAGCGTACGCGACGTGATCAACTGCGCCTGACGGAACAGTTCTGGCACCTGAATCGTCGCCGCCAGCGAGGTATCTTTCACCAGGCTGATAAAACTGTTGCTCAGCGGCGGCAAAGCCACACGGGCAGCCTGTGGTAAGATGGCGCGGCGCAGCGTTTGCCACGGCGTCATGCCGATACTCGCCGCCGCCTCCCACTGACCTTTGTCAATGGAGGAGATCGCCGCACGCAGCGTTTCAGAGGTGTACGCAGCCGTATTGAGCGACAAACCGATCATCGCCGCCGGGATGGGGTCCAGCTCAATACCAAACTGCGGCAGACCGTAGTAGATCATAAACAGTTGGGCGATCAGCGGCGTCCCCCGGAAAATAGAGATATAAAAGCGTGCCAGCCACCGGACAGGCAACAGCGGCGACATACGCATCAGCGCCAGAATAAATCCCAGCAGCAGACCAAAAAACATCCCGCCAATACTCAGTTGCAGCGTGAACACCGCCCCTTTGAGCAGATACGGCAGAGAATCAATCACCAGTTGGATACTTTCTTGCATTCGCGTTTTTCGACCTGGTTGTTATACGTGAGGATGGTAGGCAAACAACGCAGGTGCGCCACCGGTATGAATAAACAGAATTGGCCCTTCGTCTTTGAAGCGTTTCTGGCTGATGCCATCAATCAGGCCCGCCATCGCTTTCCCCGTATAAACAGGGTCCAGCAAAATGCCCTCCAGACGCGCCAGCAGTTTCACCGCCTCCATCCCCTCATCATTCGGCATACCGTAGCCCGGCGCAAAATAGTCATCCCACAGCAGGATCTCCGCCGACGCGGTCAGCTCTAATTCTTTGGCAATCGCCTGTTGCAGGGCGACCACTTTAGGCTGCTGGTCGGCAACTTTACGCGAAACGGTCACCCCTACCAGGTCAACCTCCGGCATCAGTTGTTCCAGCCCCACCGCCAGCCCCGCATGCGTCCCGGCGCTGCCTGACGCCACCACCACGGAAGAAAGTTGTACCGCGCCTTCACACTGCTGGGCAATTTCCAGTGCGCTTTCCACATAACCCAATGCGCCCAGGGCGTTGGAGCCGCCAACCGGTATCACATAAGGGCGAAATCCTTGTGCTTCAACGCGGGTTGCCAGCTCATGGAGTTGTGCTTCCGGGTCGTTCAAGGCGGCGCACATTTCGATTTGAACATTGAACAGATCGAGCAGCAGGCGGTTACCGTTAGTCAGATAATTTTCCGCCGTGGTGCCAATGGGATTTTCCAGCAACGCAATGCAGTGCAATCCCAGTTTTGCCGCCACCGCCGCCGTCTGGCGGACATGGTTAGACTGAATCGCACCTGCCGTGATCAGCGTATCCGCCCCTTCGCGAAGCGCATCCGCCGCCAGGAACTCCAGCTTACGCAGTTTATTGCCGCCCATCGCCATTGGCGTGACGTCATCCCGTTTGATGAAAATATCGCGACCCAGATAGTCAGAAAAACGCGGCAGGTATTCGAGCGGCGTTGGCGCGCCGATAAATTCCAGGCGAGGAAAGCGCGTTAAATTATGCAGTGGCATGTAGCCTCCGATGTTTATTGTGTTGTGATGTTCTTTTTATTATGCACGTTCATTCGGATGAAATAAAAAAGGCGCCCGTGAAAGCGCCTTTTTTTTTGCATTGTTGACGATTATTTCGTCACATCTGCACCAAACCATTTTTCAGACAGCGCTTTCAGCGAACCATCTTTCTGCATATCGGCAATCGCCGCGTCCACCGCTTTCAGCAAATCGTCGTTACCTTTACGCAGCGCAACGCCCGATTCCTGACGGGAGAACGCTTCACCGGTCACCGCCAGCGTGTCTTTGGTTTTCTTCACCAGATCCAGCGCCGCCAGACGATCCACCAGGATAGCGTCGATACGCCCCACGCGCAGATCCTGATATTTGGTCGGGTCATCATCGTAAGTGCGAATATCGACACCTTCAACGTTCTGGCGCAACCACTCTTCGTAGTTGGTTCCCAGACCCACACCCACTTTCTTACCTTTCAGATCCGCAGCGGTTTTAATGCTGCCTTCATTGCCTTTTTTCACCAGCGCCTGGATACCCGAAACGGTATACGGGGTAGAGAAGTCGTATTTCTTCTTACGTTCGTCGGAGATGGTCACCTGATTAATGACGACATCAATACGTTTGGAATCCAGCGATGCCAGCATACCGTCCCATTTGGTCGGTTTCAGCTCAGCTTTAACCCCCAGATGTTTCGCCAACTCCTGCGCAAACTCTACTTCAAAACCGGTCAACTTACCGTCATCGCCCTGAAAACTGAACGGAGGATATGTCCCTTCCAGTCCCACCAGCAGCGTACCGCGCTCTTTCACTTTATTTAACAGACCTTCATCTGCAAAAGTCTTCACGCTCATTCCGGCAACGAGTGCAACAGCCATCACACCCATCAGAGCCTGACGTCCCAGAAGTGCTAATTTCATAGTTACCCCGAAAGTTGTTATTTATCACGGTAGTGTAGAGGGTTTGCCGTTAATCACAAAAACGACTCCGCTACATCTTATGCTTTTTTAATATATATCAGAAGTCGCGGAACAGCAGGAATTCTGCATCTGTCCAGGGACGGCATGCGCTTTGTATTGTTCATACTTGCGCAGTGCGATCCGATAGTTATTGGTGCTGGTTTCGGGTAACCATGGGGACAGGCTTTCATCAAGAAAACCGTCCTGCACCACATCGTGGGTGATGTTTTGTTCCGTGAGATGATTGCCGAGTCGGCGCAGGCGGACGACGTATTCGCGCACCGTGCCATGACTCATTTCGGTCTGCTCAAACAAAAATTGTTTAAAGCCGATGATGTCGAAAAAGTCGCTCTGCTCTTTGCAATGCAGATCACCGCAAAAACGGCACAGGGCGACCCACTCTTTTTGCTCCTGCTGCCAGGCGGCATCATCAAACAGCGAATCCAGTCTGGAAATGGCAATTTTGTTCACAATCTGCCCACGACGGACCAGCGTGATCCTGTCGAGCAGTTTGTGGCAATGCGCGCAATGCGTCTGGCTGTGTTTAAAATCTTTGAGGTAGCGGCTTAGTGGCCGTCTTTTAGATTGCTGCACCGTCATGAGAACTCCTGGTAGTCAATTCGTTGTGCGGCATTTTTCGGCGGCGCTAAGACCGCCGCCTATAACTTACCCAGCTTGGTGCGTAGACGTTTGATCGCCTGACTGTGCAACTGGCTCACCCGTGACTCGCCAACCTCCAGGACAGCGCCAATCTCTTTGAGATTGAGCTCTTCCTGGTAATAGAGCGTCAACACCAGTTGTTCACGTTCCGGCAGTGCCTCAATGGCATCCATCACGCGCTGGCGTAAATTGCTTTCAAGAAGCTGTTGTAACGGGTTTTCCTGCTGATGTTCTTCAGTCACCAGCTCGACGCTATCGCCATGCTCTTCCCGCCACTCGTCATAGGAGAAGAGCTGGCTATTATTGGTATCGAGCAACATCTGACGATACTCTTGCACAGGAATCGCCAGACGCTCCGCCACTTCAGTTTCCGTCGCGTTACGCCCTAATTCCTGTTCCAGTTGCCCCATCGCCTGCGCCACTTCGCGAGCATTGCGTCGGACGCTACGCGGCACCCAATCCCGGCTGCGTAGTTCATCCAGCATCGCTCCACGAATACGCTGCACTGCGTAAGTGGTAAATGCCGTTCCTTGCAGAGCATCATATCGGTCAACTGCATTTAATAACCCGATGCCGCCCGCCTGTAGCAGGTCGTCCAGTTCCACGCTCGCGGGCAATCGCACCTGAAGGCGCAATGCTTCGTGACGCACCAGCGGTACATAACGCTGCCACAGCGAGTGTTTATCCATTACACCTTCAGCGGTATACAGTGAATTCACGATAAACAGCCCTGCGTTAAATGAGTTATCGGCATGATTATCCGTTTCTGCAGGGGTTTTAATCGGATGAATAGTGGGTGAAATGAGGGGTTATTTAGGGGTTACGGGTAAATGACAGGCGTAAAAAACCCCGCCGAAGCGGGGTTTGCGCGAAAAGTGTGAATTAACGCAGCAGAGACAGAACGTTCTGCGGAACCTGGTTGGCCTGTGCCAGAACAGAGGTACCCGCCTGTTGCAGGATCTGCGCTTTGGACATGTTGGACACTTCGGTCGCGTAGTCAGCATCTTCGATACGGCTACGAGCAGAGGTCAGGTTGTTGACGGTGTTGCCCAGGTTGGTGATGGTAGAATCGAAACGGTTCTGTACCGCACCGAGGTCAGAACGCAGTGCGTCAACCTGTGCCAGCGCATTGTCAATGACAGCCAGCGGATCTTCAGTGCTGGTGCTGGCTTTCGCAACGTCTTCGTTAACCAGTTTAGCGCTACCGTTGGTGCCGGTAGTGATGTACATGGTTTTCTTGTTGGCACCTGCACCAGTGGTTACGTTGCCATCAACATCAACATCATAGGTAGCTCCGCTTGCTTTCAGGGTGCTACCGGTTTTGGTTGCATTAGCGTTCTGCAGGTCAGTGACAGTCGCAGCTTTGTTCGCGGTCGTTGCAGCAGTAGTCAGAGTACCGTTCTGGCTTGCATACAGATCAACGTCAGTGCTGACTTTTGCCCCAGTGCCCGCAGCAGCGGTTGAAGAGTCGACGGTAAAGGTTACTGTTTTACCATCAACCTTAGCCGTATAACTACCGTTACCAAACTCTGGATCAGTGCCATCCGCGGTTTTGGTAAATTCCATACCGTCAAAACTGAATTTATCACCGACTTTCGCACTCGCACCCAGCGCCGCCATGCTCGTTGCAGAACCGTTAGCCGTTGCAGTAGTGGTATAGGCAGCAGAAGCCGTATTCGGGGTGGTCGCTGTAGTCACCAGACTACCATCGGCCGCGCTGACATAAAGTGCATTACCACCAGAAGTGACATTCTGAGACTTAACGTCAACATTTACAGTTGCAGCAGCACCACCAACAGTAGCGCTGTAGTTATCAGTACCAGTCGCGCCAAATTTGGAGATCAGGTCGCTGGCGGTCGCTTTCTGCGCGCCGTTCACACGGAAGTCAGCCACACCCAGGCTCTGGGTATCGATTTTTTTCAGATCGATATCGATGGTTTCGCCATCGTTCGCGCCAACCTGGATTTTCAGGGTGTTGTCCTGAGCCAGGACTTTCACGCCGTTGAACTGAGTCTGACCGGATACGCGGTCGATTTCGCTCAGACGCTGGGTGATTTCGTTCTGGATGGAGGTCAGGTCGCTGTCGGAGTTAGTTCCGTTAGTTGCCTGAACAGTCAGTTCACGTACACGCTGCAGGTTGTTGTTGATTTCGTTCAGCGCGCCTTCGGTGGTCTGCGCAATGGAGATACCGTCGTTAGCGTTACGGGAAGCCTGAGTCAGACCTTTGATGTTAGAGGTGAAACGGTTAGCGATCGCCTGGCCAGCCGCATCGTCTTTCGCGCTGTTGATACGCAGACCGGAAGACAGACGCTCAATAGCGGAGCTCAGAGTAGACTGAGATTTGTTCAGGTTATTCTGGGTCAACAGCGACAGGCTGTTTGTATTAATGACTTGTGCCATGATCTTTTCCTTATCAATTACAACTTGATGTTTATTGGGCTGTTCTGTTGCCCACGGTTTCTTACCGTAACCCTTGTATCGGCACCTTAAATTCGAACTTTAGAAAATTTTTAATTTCTGCCCTCTTTTTTTTAGTCCACGAAATACCCTCTTTATTCACCATTATTCCGCGCATTATTTTCCTAAAACTATTATTAAACTTTGCCAACAGATTGCCGATAACGCGGTTAACTACTGTTTGCAATCACAAGGAATAAGGCATGGCTTCGATTTCATCACTGGGCGTCGGCTCAAATTTACCGCTGGATGCATTGTTGACGAACCTGACCACTGCAGAAAAAGGACGTTTAACGCCGATCACGCAACAGCAGAGCGCTAACACTGCGCGCCTGACGGCCTATGGCACGCTGAAAAGCGCGCTGGAAAAATTCCAGACAGCCAATACCACGCTGAATAATGCCGATCTGTTTAAGAGCACCACCGTGACCAGTAGCACCGAAGACCTGACCGCCACCACCACCGCAGGCGCAGCACCTGGCATCTATACCATCAGCGTCAATAAACTGGCGCAGGCGCAATCGTTAAGTACCAATATTGATATCAGTTCAACTAAAGATACGCTGGGCGATACTTCCGCAGAAAGCCGCACCCTCAAAATTGAACAAAAAGGCCGCAAAGAGCCGCTGGAAATTAAACTCACGAAAGACCAGACCTCTTTGGAAGGTATTCGTGATGCGATTAACGATGCCGACAGCGGTGTTTCCGCGAGCATCGTTAAAGTAAAAGAAGGTGATTATCAGCTGGTGCTGACGTCCGACACCGGTACCGAGAATCAAATGACTGTTTCGGTAGAAGGCGACAGCAAGCTCAACGATTTGCTGGCCTACGACAGCACAACGGGCACCGGCAATATGAAACAGCTGGTCAGCGCGCAGAATGCGCAATTGACCGTTAACGGCATCGATATTGAACGCCCGAGCAACACCATTACCGACGCGCCGCAGGGCGTCACGCTCAATCTGACCAAAGAGGTGACCGACGCACGCCTTACCGTCACCAAAAGTAATGACAAAGCGACAGAAGCGATTAAAGGTTGGGTGGATGCGTACAACTCGCTGATGGATACCTTTACCTCCCTGACGAAATACACCGAAGTGGATCCGGGCGCGGAAACGCAGGATCAGAGCAACGGCGCGCTGATCGGCGACAGCGTGGTACGTACAATCCAGACCGGTATTCGCGCGCAGTTTACCAACAGCGGCAGCGACGGCCCGTTCAAAACCTTAAGTGAAATCGGCATTACCACTGACGGGACAACCGGCAAGCTGAAGATTGACGACGAGAAGCTGGACAAAGCGCTGAAAGAGAATACGACGGCAACGCGCCAGTTGCTGGTCGGTGACGGTAAAGAAACCGGCATTACCACCAAAATTGCCACCGAAGTGAAAGCCTACCTCGCCGATGACGGCATTATCGACAGCGCCGAGGACAGTATTAATGCGACATTGAAAAAGCTGACCAAACAGTATCTTGCGGTAAGCGCCAGTATCGACGACACCGTCGCCCGTTATAAGGCGCAGTTTACGCAGCTGGATACCATGATGAGCAAACTCAATGGCACAAGTAGCTACCTGAGCCAGCAGTTTTCTGCCATGAGCAGCTCCTGATAACACGAGGTAACCATGTATACCGCCAGCGGTACAAAAGCCTATGCACAAATCGGCGTGGAAAGCGCCGTAATGAGTGCCAGCCCGCATCAGCTGATCGAAATGTTGTTTGACGGCGCCAACAGCGCCCTGGTGCGTGCGCGCTTGTTTATGCAACAGGGCGACACTGTCGCTAAAGGCCAGGCGTTAAGCAAAGCCATCAACATTATCGACAATGGACTTAAAGCCGGGCTGGATGAGGAGAACGGCGGTGACGTCGCCACCAATTTGTCGTCACTGTACGACTATATGATCCGCCGTTTGCTGCAAGCAAACTTACGTAATGACAGTCAGGCCATTGAAGAAGTGGAAGGGTTACTCGGCAATATTGCAGAAGCCTGGAAGCAGATCTCACCGAAAGTATCTTCCCAGGAGTCTCGTTAATGACCTTAGCCGTGGAGTTTATCAACCGTTGGCAGCGCATTGCGCTGCTCAGTCAATCGCTGCTGGAACTTGCGCAGCGGGGTGAATGGGATCTGTTACTGGAACAGGAAGTTTCCTATCTACAAAGCATTGAAACGGTTGTGGAAACACAAACTCCACCGGGGATTACGCGAAGTGTGCAGGAGCTGATTGCGGGCTATATCAAACAGACGCTGGATAACGAACAGCGTCTGAAAGTCCTGCTGCAACAGCGCCTGGATGAGCTGAGCAACCTGATCGGCCAGTCGACGCGCCAGCAATCGCTCAACCATGCCTATGGTCGTCTCTCAGGCATGCTGCTGGTTCCCGACGCCCCTGCCGCGCCACAATAAAATCCCGCTTAGTATCAATTATCTTCCATACTCCAGAAGTCGGCTAAACGACTTCTGGAGCACGGAAGATGAAAAACCCCACGTTATTGCAGTACTTCCACTGGTATTACCCTGAGGGCGGCAAGCTGTGGCTTGAACTGGCCGAACGCGCGGGCGGACTCAACGATATCGGTATCAATATGGTCTGGCTGCCCCCGGCCTACAAAGGCGCTTCTGGCGGTTATTCCGTGGGTTATGACTCCTACGACATGTTCGATCTCGGTGAGTTTGATCAGAAAGGCACCATTGCCACCAAATACGGCGACAAAGCCCAGCTTTTGGGCGCGATTGATGCGCTAAAGCACAATGACATTGCCGTCCTGCTGGATGTGGTGGTCAACCACAAAATGGGGGCGGATGAGAAAGAAGCCATCCGCGTACAGCGCGTCAACGAGCAAGACCGCACGCAGATTGATGACGAGATCATCGAATGTGAAGGCTGGACGCGCTACACCTTCCCTGCCCGCGCCGGTCAATATTCGCAGTTCATCTGGGACTTCAAATGTTTTAGCGGCATCGACCATATCGAAAACCCCACCGAAGACGGCATTTTTAAAATCGTCAACGACTACACCGGCGAAGGCTGGAACGACCAGGTCGATGACGAACTGGGTAACTTCGACTATCTGATGGGCGAAAATATCGACTTTCGCAATCACGCGGTAACAGAAGAGATCAAATACTGGGCGCGCTGGGTGATGGAACAAACCCATTGCGATGGCTTCCGCCTGGACGCCGTCAAACACATTCCCGCCTGGTTTTACAAAGAGTGGATCGAGCACGTCCAGGAAGTGGCGCCAAAACCGCTTTTTATCGTCGCGGAATACTGGTCCCATGAGGTGGACAAACTGCAAACCTATATCAACCAGGTTGACGGGAAAACTATGCTGTTCGACGCCCCTTTGCAGATGAAGTTTCACGAAGCGTCGCGTCAGGGGCGCGAGTACGACATGAGCCAGATTTTTACCGGAACGTTGGTCGAAGCCGATCCGTTTCATGCCGTGACGCTGGTCGCCAACCACGACACTCAACCCTTGCAGGCGCTGGAAGCCCCCGTCGAACCGTGGTTTAAGCCGCTGGCCTATGCGCTGATCCTGCTACGGGAAAACGGCGTACCGTCTGTTTTCTATCCAGACTTATACGGTGCCCATTATGAAGATACCGGCGGCGACGGGGAAACTTACCCCATTGATATGCCGGTCATTGAACAACTCGATGAGCTAATTCTGGCCCGCCAGCGTTTCGCCCACGGCATCCAGACACTCTGGTTTGATCACCCTAACTGTATCGCGTTCAGCCGTAGCGGAACCCAGGAAGACCCGGGATGCGTGGTAGTGCTCTCGAATGGCGACGACGGCGAGAAGACGATTACCTTAGGCGCGAATTACGGCAATAAAACCTGGCGAGATTTTCTCGGAAACCGCGAGGAAAGTGTGCTCACCGATGAAAACGGCGAAGCGACGTTTTACTGCAACGGGGGAAGCGTCAGCGTGTGGGTGATTGAAGAGGCCATATAAAATACCACCCCGGCAGCACGATACCGCCGGGGTTGGCCTGTCAGGGCAACGGCGTCGCCAGTGGCGATTTTTGTAATTCCTCGGCGCACTCAGCGGTCGGACGATCCACACGTTGCAGCGTCATGCCATCATACGTCAGCGTGCTCCCGGTACGTTCAATCCGGTAGATCTCACGTTTGCTCGTCACGTTGGTTAGCTCGCCCGAAAACATAGTCAGTTTCCCCGGCACGGCAATCACACGCTGCCACTGGCGGCAATCCAGCGTATCGCCCTGTTTTGTTACCACCAGGCTGGCAATGGCTTCCGGGCTCATCATCTTGCGCTGCGGTCCCTTCGACTGCCAGTAGCCTTCCAGACCGGCTGGCGCTGGCGTCTTCACCACATCGTTATAATTTTCCACCTCGGCACACCCGGCAAGAACCAGTAGTGCACCAACGATTGCTAATTTTTTCATCATTCATCCTGCATGCGAAGAAAATGGGATTGTGGCATTAAAGCCCTGATGTCGCCAGCCTTTCTGGGTACACGCTGTACTTTGATCTCGTCGGTATTACTTCTTTTTAGTCGTGGGAAAAAAAACTGATCGGTGTACTATCCGCACTTCTTTATATTCCTTCTGAGTTCAGAGGCTAAAAAGTATGTCCTGGCACCACTTCAAACAAACTTATCTGATTAAATTCTGGGCCCCGGCCCCTGCGGTCATCGCGGCAGGTATTCTCTCCACCTATTATTTCGGCATCACTGGCACCTTCTGGGCGGTGACGGGAGAATTTACCCGTTGGGGCGGTCAAGTCCTGCAACTGTTTGGTGTTCACGCCGAAGAGTGGGGTTACTACAAAATCATTCATCTGGAAGGCTCTCCCCTGACCCGCATCGACGGCATGATGATCCTCGGCATGTTCGGCGGCTGTTTTGCCGCAGCGCTGTGGGCCAACAACGTCAAATTGCGCATGCCCCGCAGCCGTATTCGCATCATGCAAGCAATTATAGGCGGAATCATCGCCGGCTTCGGCGCCCGTCTGGCAATGGGCTGTAACCTGGCCGCATTCTTCACGGGCATTCCGCAGTTTTCCCTCCATGCCTGGTTCTTTGCACTGGCTACGGCGATAGGCTCCTGGTTCGGCGCCCGCTTCACCCTGCTGCCCATTTTTCGTATCCCGGTGAAAATGCAGAAAGTCTCTGCGGCCTCTCCGTTGACGCAAAAGCCGGATCAGGCCCGTCGCCGCTTCCGTCTGGGCATGTTGATCTTTATCGGGATGATCGGATGGGCGCTGCTGACGGCAATGGATAAACCGAAACTGGGGCTGGCGATGCTGTTTGGCGTCGGATTCGGTCTGCTGATTGAACGCGCGCAAATCTGTTTCACTTCGGCGTTTCGCGATCTGTGGATCACCGGACGTACCCATATGGCGAAAGCGATCATCTTCGGTATGGCAGTGAGCGCCATCGGCATCTTCAGCTACGTGCAGTTAGGCGTAGAGGCGAAGATCATGTGGGCGGGTCCGAACGCAGTGATCGGTGGTCTGCTGTTTGGCTTTGGCATCGTACTGGCGGGCGGTTGCGAAACCGGCTGGATGTACCGTGCGGTCGAAGGCCAGGTCCACTACTGGTGGGTTGGATTAGGCAACGTGATAGGTTCCACCCTGCTGGCATATTACTGGGATGATTTCGCTCCCGCGCTGGCTACCAGCTGGGATAAAGTGAACTTACTCAACACCTTTGGTCCGTTGGGCGGATTGTTGGTCACTTACCTGCTGCTGTTTGCCGCCCTGATGCTGATCATTGGCTGGGAAAAACGTTTCTTCCGTCGTGCCGGGCTGACGCCTGCTAAGGAATCTGTATGAAAGAGATCGTACCGGATTATCGCCTCGATATGGTCGGCGAACCGTGTCCTTATCCGGCAGTTGCCACGCTGGAAGCCATGCCGCAACTGAAAAAAGGGGAAATACTGGAAGTGGTCAGCGATTGCCCGCAATCCATTAATAACATTCCATTAGATGCGCGCAACCACGGCTATACGGTGCTGGATATTCAGCAGGATGGCCCAACGATTCGTTATTTGATTCAGAAGTAACAACATTCTCCCGTTGCGCCGTGCAACGGGAGTCTCTCTGTCACCCGTCAGCGCGCAGAACTCGCGCTGAGTTTCCCGGATTTTTTCAGCATGCGAACCCCTAAACAGGCCAACAGCACGGCCAGCGCAAGCGCCCCTGAAATCATCCAGTCCTGCTGATCCGTGTTCAGCCCCCGGGCGCTCAGCGCCACCAGCATTAGTAATGTAATGCACAGCGTGCTGTATTCTTTCACAATCACCCGACGCCAGTGAAAAGAAAAGGTGCGCAACGTCTGGGGCAGCCCTGTCAGACGTGGCAACAAGCGCGGCGTCCGGGCGCAATACTGCCGATATGTTTCACCGAAACGCCCCTCAAGGTAGCGTTCTTCTGCGGCAATAATACAGGCGTACGCCAGGAAGAGGACCGGCATCGTGATAGTCAGATACCACAGGTTATTGGCCATCACGCCAAACCCAATGATTAACAAAAGATTACCCAGGTACAATGGGTTGCGACAGTGCGCAAATAATCCGCTCTGCACCAGATTATCGGCATACACCTGGCGATTACGCCCCCCGCGCACAATGTAATCCAGTCCCACGGTCAGAATGCGTATTCCTTGTCCGGTCAAAACAATCAGTCCGCCGATAACCAGCATCACGGTGGGTGCGTCAACGGCGCTCGTATGACCAAGAAACAGCGTTAAATATAAAAAAGGAAATAACGTGTTGCGGGTGCGAAATAGAAAATTACCAACCGATACCCTCATTTAATGGCCACCATTCCGCAAAAGTTATACCAGCGAAAAAATACCTCGACGCTACTAAATCCGGCGTCGTGCAGCATTTGTCGATTTTCTGCTTCAGTAAAGGGGATGAGGACATTTTCCAGCGCTTCGCGTTTCTGGCTAATTTCCAGTTCGCTGTAACCGTGGCGACGTTTCATGTTGTAGTAATAATTGATGTACTGGCGATTAAGCTCAGGTGATTCACAAACCACTTTTTCGACCAGAATTAATGCGCCGCCTGAATTCATTCCCTGACAAATGGAGGAGAGCAGCATTTTGCGGTGCAGAGGGCGGACAAACATCAACGTCAACAGCAGGGTCACCACAGAAGCGTTATTCAGCGCCGACATCTCTCTGAGGTCATGACAGAGAAAGCGCGCATCGCGGGAAGATCCCAGTTGCTCAAATTTATCCCGGCATTTGTCCAGCATCTCTGGCGAGTTATCAATCCCGGTAAAGGAGACGCTGTTCGGCAGCAGATTGTCCAGCAACGCCAGCGTAGTGCCAGTCGCACAGCCCAGGTCATACAGTTGGGTTCCCGGCACGGCATAGCTTGCCGCCATCTCCCCGGTCATTCGCTGGATCTCCTGATAAAATGGCACAGAGCGATCGACCATATTGTCAAACACACCCGCCACCTGGCCATCAAAGCAAAAATCGCCGGCCACTTTTTCTTCCGCAAACAATTTATCCAAATTCATAGTTATTCCGCTAAACAGAGGTATAGCCGCCCCGAAACAGACAGGGACGTAAATTCGTTTAGGATATGTTTAACGCGCTTATATTAAGATAACATTAGGAAGTAGGACTAAATCGAAAGTTCTAATTAATTTGAAAATAATGAACTTTACTTTGGCGTATTCCACAACATCACTAATACACGCCTCAAACTCACCTTTATCATTTTGTCTCTTTAGTAGCAAAATCATCACGCTTTACTCCATTGAGCTCATAAAAGAGACTTTACTTATTTTGATAATATTTCACCAAAGCATAACCTTAATGAATATTAAATAATAAAAGCATACGCTATACACGGGGAAAATTAATGCGGTGAATGCGAAATATCAAATTAAAGAATGACGTGGCATGACATCTCTGCAACCTGAAGAGGCGGAAGCGTCGGCATCAGTCCATCAAGACCGAACGACGCTACAGTTAGTGCGCTTAAAAACAATGTCACTGTAAAGAGAGGGATAATAGCGTCGCTGCGCTACACCTGCATACTCATCACTTCCTGATACGCCGACACCAGTTTGTTGCGCACCTGGATCCCCATCTGCATAGAGACGGATGCTTTTTGCATATCGGCCATCACATCGTTCAGCGCAATCCCGGGTTCACCCAGCGTGAATTTTTCTGCCTGCGTGCGGGCAGCTGTCGATGTATCACTGATACGATCCAACGCCGCATGTAACTGACCGGCAAAACTCACAGTCGACTGTGGGAGCGCATCTTGCGCTTTCGCGGACATCGCCGTTGCCTGTAACTGGCTAATGACCCCTTCAATCCCCTGTATTGCTGACATTCTGTTCCCCTGGATGATTTTTTACGCAGCAGAGATTAACAGCTTGTCAATAAGATAAAGGCGTTAAATAACGATAAAAAACCTCGGTTTTTGAGGCATAGAAAAATTCGAAACCGCAAATAATGAGACCGTCAATTTTTCGAGTTTGCTGACCCGGGAGTGAGTCTTGTTCCACTTTGCAAAAAACGCCGTCCACGATCAGTCACGAGGTGCGAGATGAGTGCGACTGCATCGACTGCAACCCTACCTAAACCTCTCGAGTGGCTTAACCGTCTACGCGCGAATCCCAGAATCCCCCTGATTGTGGCGGGAGCTGCCGCTATTGCCATTGTGGTTGCGATGGTGTTGTGGGCAAAAGCGCCCGATTACCGCACGCTGTTCAGCAATCTGTCCGATCAGGATGGCGGCGCTATCGTCACGCAACTGACCCAGATGAACATCCCCTACCGTTTTACGGAAGGCAGCGGTGCGATTGAAGTTCCCGCCGATAAAGTGCATGAACTGCGTCTGCGCCTGGCTCAGCAAGGATTACCGAAAGGTGGTTCTGTCGGCTTCGAGCTGCTGGACCAGGAGAAGTTCGGTATCAGCCAGTTTAGCGAGCAGGTCAACTATCAACGTGCTCTGGAGGGCGAACTGGCCCGGACCATCGAAACGCTGGGACCGGTGAAACACGCGCGCGTTCATCTTGCGATGCCTAAGCCATCGCTGTTTGTGCGCGAACAGAAATCCCCGTCGGCCTCCGTCACGGTAAATCTGGAGCCGGGACGCGCGCTGGATGAAGGGCAAATTAGCGCCGTGGTGCATCTGGTTTCCAGTGCCGTCGCTGGTCTGCCGCCAGGGAATGTCACGCTGGTCGATCAGGCGGGTCATCTGTTAACCCAGTCAAATACCAGCAGCCGCGATCTCAACGACGCACAGCTGAAATACGCCAGCGATGTGGAAGGCCGCGTGCAGCGCCGTATCGAATCGATCCTCGCGCCTATCGTCGGTAACGGCAACGTACATGCGCAGGTCACGGCACAACTGGACTTCGCCAACAAAGAGCAGACGGAAGAACAGTACCGTCCGAATGGCGATGATTCGCAAGCGGTGCTGCGTTCGCGCCAGCTTAACCTCAGTGAGCAGGTCGGTTCCGGGTATCCCGGCGGCGTTCCAGGCGCACTGTCTAATCAGCCGGCGCCAGCCAACTCAGGGCCGATCAGCACGCCACCTGCCAATCCGCAAAATGGTCAAAACGCCCAGCAGACCAGCAATAGCAGCTCGGCAGGGCCGCGCAGTACGCAGCGTAATGAAACCAGCAACTATGAAGTAGACCGCACCATTCGCCACACGAAAATGAACGTCGGTGATGTCCAGCGTCTCTCAGTCGCGGTGGTGGTCAACTATAAAACGTTGCCCGACGGTAAGCCGTTGCCGCTGACAGCCGATCAGATGAAACAGATTGAGGCGTTAACCCGTGAAGCGATGGGATTCTCCGACAAGCGTGGCGATACGCTGAATGTGGTGAACTCGCCGTTTAGCGCGACGGATGAAAACGCGGGCGAACTGCCATTCTGGAAACAGCAGGCCTTTATCGAACAACTGATCTCTGGCGGTCGCTGGCTGTTGGTGCTGTTGGTTGCCTGGATTCTGTGGCGTAAAGCGGTGCGTCCGCAACTGACCCGCCGTGCTGAAGAAGCGAAAGCGGCGCAGGAACAGGCGCTGGTTCGTCAGGAAACCGAAGAAGCGGTCGAGGTTCGCCTCAGCAAAGACGAGCAAACGCAGCAGCGTCGGGCGAATCAACGTCTGGGCGCCGAAGTGATGAGCCAGCGTATTCGCGAAATGTCAGACAACGATCCGCGCGTCGTGGCGCTGGTCATTCGCCAGTGGATGAATAACGATC
Source organism: Citrobacter sp. GW821-FHT07H02 (assembly GCF_059418505.1). Taxonomy (NCBI): domain Bacteria; kingdom Pseudomonadati; phylum Pseudomonadota; class Gammaproteobacteria; order Enterobacterales; family Enterobacteriaceae; genus Citrobacter; species Citrobacter sp. GW821-FHT07H02. Next base: position 81,744 of record NZ_JBWKPZ010000018.1, read on the forward strand.
ATGAGTAATAACCTTTCCGGCACCGATAAAAGCGTCATTTTGCTGATGACCATTGGCGAAGATCGCGCGGCGGAGGTGTTCAAACACCTCTCCCAACGCGAGGTACAAACCCTGAGTGCGGCAATGGCGAATGTCCGCCAGATCTCCAACAAACAGCTGACGGACGTACTGGCGGAGTTTGAGCAGGAAGCCGAACAGTTTGCGGCGCTGAATATCAACGCTAATGAATACCTGCGTTCGGTGCTGGTAAAAGCGCTGGGCGAAGAACGTGCCGCCAGCCTGCTGGAAGATATTCTCGAAACCCGCGATACCGCCAGCGGCATTGAAACGCTCAACTTTATGGAACCACAGAGCGCCGCCGACCTCATCCGCGACGAACACCCACAAATTATCGCCACCATCCTGGTGCATCTCAAACGCGGCCAGGCGGCGGATATTCTGGCGTTGTTCGACGAACGCTTGCGCCACGATGTGATGCTGCGTATCGCCACCTTCGGCGGCGTACAGCCTGCGGCACTCGCGGAGCTGACGGAAGTGCTGAACGGCCTGCTCGACGGTCAGAATCTCAAGCGCAGCAAAATGGGCGGCGTGAGAACGGCGGCAGAAATCATCAACCTGATGAAAACCCAGCAGGAAGAAGCGGTTATTACTGCGGTACGCGAATTCGACGGCGAGCTGGCGCAGAAGATTATCGACGAAATGTTCCTGTTCGAAAATCTGGTGGATGTCGACGACCGCAGCATCCAGCGTTTGCTGCAGGAAGTGGATTCCGAGTCGTTGCTGATCGCCCTGAAAGGTGCAGAACAGCCGCTGCGCGAGAAGTTCCTGCGCAATATGTCGCAACGTGCGGCAGACATCCTGCGCGACGACCTCGCCAACCGGGGTCCGGTACGCCTGTCTCAGGTCGAGAACGAACAAAAAGCGATTCTGCTGATTGTGCGCCGTCTGGCGGAAACCGGCGAGATGGTGATTGGCAGCGGCGAGGATACCTATGTCTAACGAACTGCCGTGGAAGATCTGGACTCCGGACGATCTCGCCCCGCCGCTTGCGGAATTTGTCCCTGCACAGCAGGACGACGATGCGCTCTCTGCTGATGTCGAGGACGAACCCGCGCTGAGCGCCGAACAGCAGCTCGAGCAACAGCTGGCGCAGTTGAAAATCCAGGCCCATGAGCAGGGTTACAATGCCGGTCTGGCGGAAGGTCGGACGTCCGGCCACCAGCAGGGATACCAGGAAGGTATGGCGCAGGGTCTGGAACAGGGCCAGGCGCAGGCGCGTTCCCAGCAGGCGCCGATTCACGCCCGCATGCAGCAACTGGTCAGCGAGTTTCAGAACACGCTGGATGCGCTGGACAGCGTTATAGCTTCACGCCTGATGCAGATGGCGCTGGAAGCGGCGCGTCAGGTGATTGGTCAGACGCCGGTGGTGGATAATGCCGCGTTGATTAAGCAGATCCAACAGCTGTTACAACAGGAGCCGCTGTTCAGCGGTAAGCCTCAGTTGCGCGTTCATCCCGATGATTTACAACGCGTGGAAGAGATGCTCGGCGCAACTCTCAGTCTGCACGGCTGGCGTCTGCGCGGCGATCCCACTCTGCATCATGGCGGATGTAAAGTCTCTGCGGATGAAGGCGATCTTGACGCCAGCGTCGCCACGCGCTGGCAAGAACTCTGCCGTCTGGCAGCGCCCGGAGTCGTCTGATGACCACCCGCCTGACCCGCTGGCTGAACACGCTGGACAACTTCGAAGCCAAAATGACGCAACTGCCTGCGGTGCGTCGCTACGGTCGGCTGACCCGCGCCACCGGACTGGTGCTGGAGGCAACCGGACTGCAACTCCCGCTCGGCGCAACCTGCATTATTGAGCGCCAGGATGGGGCTGAAACCAACGAAGTCGAGTGCGAAGTTGTCGGCTTTAACGGCCAGCGTCTGTTTTTAATGCCGCTGGAAGAGGTCGAAGGCATTCTGCCGGGCGCCCGCGTTTATGCCAGAAATGGTCACGGCGACGGACTGCAAAGTGGTAAGCAATTGCCGCTGGGCCCGGCGCTGCTTGGGCGCGTACTGGACGGTGCTGGTAAGCCGCTGGACGGCCTCCCCTCCCCGGAAACCACCGAAACGGGCGCGCTCATTACCCCGCCATTTAACCCACTCCAGCGTACAGCGATTGAGCATGTGCTGGACACCGGCGTGCGTCCGATCAACGCCCTGTTAACCGTCGGCCGCGGTCAACGTATGGGACTATTTGCCGGTTCCGGGGTCGGGAAAAGCGTCCTGCTCGGCATGATGGCGCGCTATACCCGCGCAGACGTGATCGTCGTGGGTCTGATTGGCGAACGTGGCCGCGAAGTAAAAGATTTTATCGAAAATATTCTTGGCACCGACGGACGAGCGCGCTCAGTGGTGATCGCCGCGCCTGCGGATGTGTCGCCGCTGCTGCGGATGCAAGGGGCTGCCTACGCCACCCGTATCGCAGAGGATTTTCGCGATCGCGGACAGCACGTGCTGCTGATTATGGATTCATTAACCCGCTATGCGATGGCGCAGCGTGAAATCGCGCTGGCGATCGGTGAACCGCCCGCGACGAAAGGCTACCCCCCTTCCGTCTTTGCCAAATTGCCGGCGCTGGTCGAACGCGCCGGCAACGGTATTCACGGCGGCGGTTCTATCACCGCGTTTTATACCGTCCTGACCGAAGGCGACGACCAGCAGGATCCTATTGCTGACTCCGCGCGCGCGATCCTTGATGGCCACATCGTGTTATCCCGTCGACTTGCCGAGGCCGGGCACTATCCGGCCATTGATATTGAGGCGTCGATCAGTCGTGCAATGACTGCGCTCATTACCGAGAAACACTACGCGCGGGTACGCAATTTCAAACAGCTGCTGTCCAGCTTCCAGCGTAACCGCGATCTGGTCAGCGTTGGCGCCTATGCCAAAGGCAGCGATCCGATGCTGGATAAAGCCATTGCGTTGTGGCCCCAGCTCGAGGCGTTTCTGCAACAAGGTATTTTTGAACGGGCGGACTGGGAAGATTCCCTTCAGGCTCTGGATCTGATTTTCCCGACGGTGTGATAAAGCAGGAGGGTAAACGTCATGGCACAACACGGCGCACTGGCAACGCTGAAAGATTTGGCTGAAAAGGAGGTGGATGATGCCGCACTCCTGTTGGGTGAAATGCGGCGCGGATTTCAGCAGGCAGAAGAACAGCTGAAGATGCTGATCGATTATCAGCATGAATACCGAACCAACCTCAATACCGATATGGGACAAGGGATTGCCAGCAACCGTTGGATCAATTACCAGCAATTTATCCAGACACTGGAAAAGGCCATTGAGCAGCATCGCCATCAACTCAACCAGTGGACGCAAAAAGTCGACGTTGCGCTGAATAGCTGGCGTGAAAAGAGGCAGCGGCTACAGGCCTGGCAAACCTTACAGGACCGACAAACTGCGGCAGCCTTACTGGCTGAAAACCGCCTGGATCAGAAAAAGATGGATGAATTTGCTCAGCGTGCAGCCATGAGGAAACCTGAATGATCACATTGCCCCCACTGGTAACGACGGAGACAGACGTAACCGGCGGCTCAAAAGCCGGAACAACAGGCGACGCCGCGCAGGATTTCCTGGCGCTGCTGGCAGGCGCGTTAGGCGCGGACGACACGCCGGGGAAAGCGACGCCGTTGTCGTTTGCCGACATACAAACCGCAGGCAACCCGCGGCAAAAAGGCCTGTTGTCTCAACATGGCGAGGCCTCTCCTGCCGAAAAACTGGCCGACCTGCTGGCGCGCCCGGACCTGGCGACCGACGAAACCTTAACCACCTTGAGCGACGCGCAGCAGTGGCTTTCCACGCTCACGCCGACGATGAAAAACAGCGCGCTGACGGCACTGAACAAATCCGCGCAAGCGGACGAAAAAACACCGCACCTCAGCGACGAAGACCTCGCCAATCTGAGTGCCTTGTTTGCCATGCTGCCCGGACAACAAAACGTAACGCCAGTAGTCAGCAGCGCTGCGACCCAAAGCGGTGCCTCGCTGACCGCAACGTTGCGTGGCGAGACGCGTCAGACAGCTCAGGATCTCGCCTTTACGTTCCCCTCTGACGAGGGGAAAAAAGGGAAGACGGATACCGCAATCCACAGCACTGGCGTAGAGACCGGTCAGCCACAGCCGTTGACGCCGCTGGTCGTCGCAGCCACCGCTAAAGCCGATCTCGAAAGCAGTCCTTCCCCGGTGACGCCGGGCCTGGCAATGACGGCGGTCAGCAGTCCGGCAGCACAGCCGCAGCCACTTCCGACGGTGGCCGCGCCGGTGCTCAGCGCGCCGTTGGGCAGCCATGAATGGCAGCAATCGCTTAGCCAGCACATTACGTTGTTCACCCGTCAGGGGCAGCAGAGTGCCGAACTGCGTCTGCACCCGGAAGATCTGGGTCAGGTGCAAATCTCGCTGAAGCTTGATGACAACCAGGCGCACTTGCAGATGGTGTCGGCGCATAGCCACGTCCGCGCCGCGCTGGAGGCGGCATTACCGGTCTTACGTACGCAGCTGGCGGAAAGCGGGATCCAACTGGGTCAAAGCAGTATCAGTAGCGAAAGTTTTAGCGGGCAGCAGCAGGCACCGTCCCAGCAACAACAGACCGCCCGGTCGCAGGGGCAAGAGTCCCCGCTCGCCGACGATGACGGCAATCTGGCCGTGCCGGCCTCATTGCAGAACGCGTCCCGCGGCAATGGCGCGGTGGATATCTTCGCCTAACGCCAGAGGTAGCATGATTATCCGTGTCTTTTCCACGCTTTGACGGGAACAGGACACGGGATAATCAGCCAATAAGCTGTACCGAAACAGGAAGCCCGTATCAGATGACTGACTCCGCGATGAACAGAAAGAGCAAACGCTCTATTTGGATCCCTTTGCTGGTGCTAATTACCCTCGCCGCCTGCGCGACCGCGGGTTATAGCTACTGGCGTATGCAGACGCATCCGTCTGTCAGCGCAGCCGCACAACCGGCTCCGCCAGCCGCCCCCGTGTTTTTCGCGCTGGATACGTTTACCGTGAATCTGGGCGATGCGGACCGCGTGCTGTATATCGGCGTGACGCTACGACTGAAAGATGAAGTGACCCGCTCGCGCCTCAGTGAATATCTGCCTGAAGTGCGCAGCCGTTTGCTGTTGCTGTTTTCCCGTCAGGATGCCTCCGCGCTCTCCACGGAAGACGGCAAACAAAAACTGATTGACGCCATTAAAGAGACGCTCTCTACTCCGCTCGTTGCTGGACAACCGAAACAGGAAGTCACCGACGTTCTTTATACAGCTTTTATTCTGCGGTAAAGACATGGGCGATAGTATTCTTTCTCAGGCTGAAATCGATGCGCTGCTCAACGGCGACAGCGAGACCAAAGACGAACCGACGACGGGCATCGTAAGCGAAAACGATATTCGTCCCTATGATCCCAACACTCAGCGCCGCGTGGTACGTGAGCGTCTGCAAGCGCTGGAGATCATTAACGAACGTTTCGCACGCCAGTTCCGTATGGGGCTGTTTAACCTGCTACGTCGCAGCCCGGATATCACCGTTGGCGCTATCCGTATTCAGCCGTACCACGAATTTGCGCGCAACTTACCGGTGCCGACGAACCTGAACCTGATCCACCTGAAACCGCTGCGCGGTACGGGTCTGGTGGTGTTCTCCCCGAGCCTGGTGTTTATTGCCGTGGATAACCTGTTCGGCGGCGACGGTCGTTTCCCGACCAAAGTTGAAGGTCGGGAATTTACGCACACCGAGCAGCGCGTCATCAACCGCATGCTGAAACTGGCGCTGGAAGGCTATAGCGACGCCTGGAAAGCCATTAATCCACTGGAAGTGGAGTATGTGCGTTCTGAGATGCAGGTGAAATTTACCAATATCACCACCTCTCCGAACGACATTGTGGTCAATACCCCTTTCCACGTTGAGATTGGCAACCTGACCGGCGAGTTCAATATCTGTCTCCCCTTCAGCATGATTGAACCGCTGCGGGAACTGCTGGTTAACCCACCGCTGGAAAACTCACGCCATGAGGATCAGAACTGGCGCGACAATCTTGTGCGTCAGGTTCAGCACTCAGAACTGGAGCTGGTAGCGAACTTTGCCGACGTTCCGCTGCGTCTTTCCCAGATATTGAAACTCAAACCCGGCGACGTACTGCCGATTGAAAAACCCGACCGCATTATTGCTCATGTGGACGGCGTACCTGTGCTGACCAGTCAATATGGCACCGTGAACGGTCAGTATGCGTTACGTGTAGAACATCTGATCAACCCGATTTTGAATTCGCTGAATGAGGAACAGCCCAAATGAGTGACATGAATAATCCGTCCGATGACAACAATGGCGCATTGGACGATCTGTGGGCTGACGCGTTAAACGAGCAAAAAACACCGACAGGCAAAAGTGCAGCCGATGCCGTGTTCCAGCAACTGGGCGGCGGCGATGTGAGCGGTACATTGCAGGATATCGACCTGATCATGGATATTCCGGTCAAACTGACGGTTGAACTGGGCCGTACCCGCATGACGATCAAAGAGCTGCTGCGTCTGACGCAAGGCTCCGTTGTCGCACTTGACGGTTTGGCCGGAGAGCCGCTGGATATTCTGATCAACGGCTATCTGATCGCGCAAGGTGAAGTCGTGGTGGTCGCCGACAAATACGGTGTACGCATCACTGACATCATTACGCCGTCTGAGCGTATGCGTCGCCTGAGCCGTTAATCATGAAAACCCAGGCCATTGTCTCACAACCTGCGGCCGTTCCCGGTTCGCCGCTTGCTCAGGTCAGCGGCGCATTGCTGGGGATTATTGTGCTGATACTGGCCGCCGCCTGGGTGATTAAACGCCTGGGGTTCGCGCCCAGGGGAAACAAGGCCCGCGGGCTTAACGTGTCTGCCAGCGCCTCGCTCGGCCCACGTGAACGGGTGGTGATTGTGGAGGTTGACGATGCGCGTTTAGTGCTTGGCGTCACGGCGTCCTCTGTCAATTTACTCCACACCCTGCCTGCCGCCGTAGGGTGTGCAGACGAAGAACCGGCCTCTCCTGCTGATTTTCAGGCCATGATGAAGAACTTGCTAAAGCGTCCCGGGAGATCCTGATGCGTCGTTTGTTATCCCTCACGCTCATGGGTGTATGGCTTTTCTCCCCCGCTGCACTTGCTCAGTTACCGGGCCTGGTCAGTCAGCCATTACCCGGCGGCGGACAAAGCTGGACGCTTCCCGTGCAAACGCTGGTGTTCATCACCTCGCTGACCTTCCTGCCCGCGATCCTGCTGATGATGACCAGTTTTACCCGCATCATCATTGTGTTTGGCCTGCTGCGTAACGCGCTGGGAACACCGTCTGCGCCGCCAAACCAGGTATTGCTAGGACTGGCGCTGTTCTTAACGTTTTTCATCATGTCGCCGGTGATTGATAAGATCTACGTCGATGCGTATCAGCCGTTCAGCGAAGAGAAGATTTCCATGCAGGAGGCGATGGAGAAAGGCGCGCAGCCGCTGCGCGAATTTATGCTACGCCAGACCCGCGAGGCTGACCTGGCGCTGTTTGCGCGTCTGGCGAATAGCGGGCCGCTACAAGGCCCGGAAGCGGTTCCGATGCGCATCCTGCTCCCGGCTTTTGTGACCAGCGAGCTGAAAACCGCCTTCCAGATCGGCTTTACCATATTCATTCCTTTTTTGATAATCGACCTGGTGATTGCCAGCGTGTTGATGGCGCTCGGGATGATGATGGTTCCCCCTGCCACCATTGCGTTGCCGTTCAAGCTGATGCTTTTTGTCCTGGTTGACGGCTGGCAACTGCTGGTTGGCTCACTCGCACAAAGCTTTTACAGCTAGGGGACGAAATGACACCTGAATCGGTCATGATGATGGGCACCGAGGCGATGAAAGTCGCCCTCGCGCTTGCCGCCCCCCTCCTGCTTGTCGCTCTGGTCACGGGTCTGATTATCAGCATTTTGCAGGCGGCAACCCAGATCAACGAAATGACGCTGTCTTTCATTCCGAAAATAGTGGCGGTATTTATTGCCATTATCGTTGCCGGTCCGTGGATGCTTAACCTGTTGCTGGATTACGTGCGGACGTTATTCAACAATTTACCCTACATCATCGGGTAACACGCGCGATGTTGCAGGTAACGAGCGAACAGTGGCTATACTGGCTTAATCTTTATTTCTGGCCGCTGCTGCGCGTGCTGGCGCTCATTTCGACGGCACCGATACTCAGTGAGCGCGCGGTACCTAAACGGGTAAAGCTGGGACTGGGGATGATGATCACCTTTGTGATTGCCCCTTCGCTTCCCGCCACCGAGGTGCCAATTTTCTCCGCCAGCGCATTGTGGCTGGCAATGCAGCAAATCATGGTAGGCATAGCTCTGGGATTTACCATGCAATTTGCCTTTGCCGCCGTGCGTACCGCCGGTGAACTGATGGGATTACAGATGGGGCTTTCTTTCGCCACCTTTGTTGACCCTGCCAGCCACCTCAATATGCCCGTGCTTGCACGAATCATCGACATGCTCGCGATGCTGCTTTTCCTGACCTTTAACGGGCATTTATGGCTGATTTCGCTGCTGGTCGATACTTTTCATACCCTTCCTGTCGGCGACAACCCGGTTAACAGTAATGCGTTTCTGGCGCTCGCCCGGGCAGGCGGCATGATCTTCATCAACGGGCTTATGCTGGCCTTGCCGGTGATCACCGTGCTATTGACGCTCAACCTGGCGCTGGGGCTGTTAAATCGTATGGCACCGCAGTTGTCGATCTTTGTGATTGGTTTCCCATTAACATTAACCATCGGTATTTCGTTAATGGCTGCCCTCATGCCATTAATTGCGCCTTTTTGCGAACACTTATTCAGCGAAGTTTTCAATTTATTGGCTGATGTGGTGAGCGAACTTCCGCGAAATAAATAACCCACAGTATTTATCCTGTTTTGCTAAGGATTATCCGAAATTTAAATTTCAAAAACATCTACCAGGATATATCTGCCGCCTGTTATTTGTTTTTATCTCACTCACATAACGCAACATTTACTTTACTTTAAGATAATTCCAGGCAAATTATACGTAACTTTACGGGATAGTAAGTCCGCCTGAAAAATCGCAGAACTGTCATATTGAACCACTATTATTGTTCAGTTGGGTTACTAAAAGATATTCAGGTAAGGGGAATTATCGTTACGCATTGAGTGAGGGTATGCCATGTCAACGATTATTATGGATCTATGCAGTTACACCCGGCTAGGGTTAACCGGGTATCTGGTAAGCAGAGGGGTGAAGAAAAGGGAAATCAACGACATTGAAACCGTTGACGAACTCGCCATCGCTTGTGATTCACACCAGCCATCTGTGGTGTTTATTAATGAGGACTGTTTTATCCATGATCCATCTAACAGTCAGCAAATAAAGCAAATCATTAATCAACATCCCAATACGTTATTTATCGTTTTTATGGCAATTGCCAATGTGCATTTCGATGAGTATTTGGTAGTCAGAAAAAATTTATTGATCAGTTCTAAATCAATCAAGCCAGATTCACTGGATGATATCCTTGGCGATATTCTTAAAAAAGAGACAGATATTTCCGAAGGTGTTAATTTACCGACGTTATCTTTAAGCCGGACTGAATCCAGTATGTTACGCATGTGGATGGCCGGTCAGGGAACCATTCAGATTTCAGATCAAATGAATATCAAAGCGAAGACCGTGTCATCCCATAAGGGGAATATTAAACGAAAGATAAAAACGCATAATAAGCAGGTTATCTATCACGTGGTACGTCTGACAGATAATGTCACAAACGGTATTTTTGTTAACATGCGCTGAAGCATCCGGACTGGTGGGGTTGCCACCAGTCCGGGTAAAACGTGCTGACGTTACGCGTTACTCTGCTTTTTCCACAAAGATGCCATCCTGATGGCCCGATTCATTAAAGAACCAGATACCGAGCGGGTAGTCTTCCAGCGAAACCAGGTACATTGTGCCTTCACTAAACTCTTCTACCGCCAGTACCACGCCAGGCCGGCGAGGACCGCCGTCCGTTTTGACTGTCACCCGATCATTCACCTTCATCGTAATCCTCCTGTGGCTTTGTGCCAGTGTAGAACAATTTCGTTTTACTGGCAGTGTCTGCTCCGCGCGATTGCTGGTTTTCTCTACGGTCTATACTTATAAGTGCCACGGTTGAATGAGGTATCGAAGATGAAAACCGCGAAAGAGTTCAGCGATATGGCCAATCGCGATGTCACTATCGATGTTGACGCCCTGCTGGCGGCAATTAATGAAATCAGCGAGAGCGAAATTCATCGAAGCGAGAACGACCCTGATAGAGCCAGCGTCGATGGCCGTGATGACCATACATGGCATGAATTAGCCGACGCCTTCGAGCTCGATATTCATGACTTCAGCGTAACGGAAGTCAATCGCTGACTTTAGGCGAAAAAAATCCCGGTCCTGAGGACCGGGATCAAGCTTGCTTATGCAAGAAGCACTTGAAAATTCGTTACACCAGGAAATCTGATGTGCTCCAAACCTTATCTGCAATTTTTTTGCAAGACAAGCAAATATTTTTATCATGAATGATTATTCTTATTAATGATTGTGGCTGAATTGAGAAATCCCCTACGTACCGTCAGGGTATGCCGGGAGCGTTCCCTGTCTGGTAGTCTCTACAAAGGTATTGAGTTTTAAGATTTATCCTGGTCGTAAGGCTGTGGTCTTACAGGTGTCGAGGTATAAAAATGCTATCACTCCATAATCCCCTGCTGATTTTTACCGATCTGGATGGCACCTTACTGGATAGTCATACTTATGAATGGCAGCCTGCAGCGGACTGGCTGACCGCCCTGCGCGAACATCATATTCCGGTGATCCTGTGTAGCAGCAAAACCGCCGCAGAGATGTTGTATCTCCAAAAAACGCTGGATCTGCAAGGGTTACCGTTCATCGCGGAAAATGGCGCCGTCATTCAGTTAGACACCCACTGGCAGACCCACCCTGATTATCCTCGTCAAATCGCCGGTACATCCCACGCAGACATCAGCATGGTGCTGAACAAACTTCGCGACAAAGGGCGCTATAAATTTACGACATTCGACGATGTTGATGAGCTGGTCATTGCCGAATGGACCGGGCTTAGCCGCACCCAGTCGGCACTGACGCGTCTGCATGAAGCTTCCGTTTCGCTTATCTGGCGTGACAGTGACGAACGAATGGCGCAGTTTGCCGCAAAGCTCAACGAGCTTGGCCTGCAATTTCTTCACGGCGCGCGCTTTTGGCATGTACTGGATACTTCCGTTGGCAAAGATCTGGCGGCAAACTGGCTGACAGGTGAGTATCAGCGGCAATGGAAGAAACACCCCATCACCCTGGGTCTGGGAGATGGGCCGAATGATGCCCCGCTTCTGGATGTTATGGACTATGCGGTGATCGTGAAAGGGCTAAACCGCGAAGGCGTCAGGTTAAAGGCGGATACCCCGCAACGGGTATACCATACGCAACAGGAAGGCCCGGAGGGCTGGCGCGAAGGGATGGATTATTTCATCGCCATGCTCTGATCGGCATCACTGGCGCACACGCGGTTACGTCCGGTCTGTTTGGCCCAGTAAAGCCGCTGGTCTGCCAGCGACTGTAGCTGTTCAATGTCATAATCGCCCGTTTCCTGCGAACTGCTGACGCCAAACGAGGCGCTAATCCAGATAGTGGTGCTGTTCGCGACCAGGATCTCTTTGCCATTGATCCGACGGCGAATACGCTCCGCAATCCGCTCAGCCTGGGAGAGTGTTGCCCCCGGCAGAATAATGCAGAACTCCTCACCACCGACACGCCCGGCAAGATCATGTGCGCGCAGCGTTCCGCTGATTAATCCTGCCGCATGCGAAAGCACCCGATCGCCAGCCTGATGCCCAAAACGGTCATTCACACTCTTAAAGTGATCCAGATCGAGCTGAATCACCGAGAAAGGCTGTCTCCCCTCCAGGCTGCGTTTAGCCTGGATGCGCGCCTTTTCAAACAGTCCACCCCGGTTATACAGCCGGGTCAGGGTGTCATGCCAGGCCTGCCATTGCAGCGAGTTTTGCATCACAAACATGTTGCTGACCATATGCCGGATAACACCCCACGAAATCAGTAACATGCCCGTAAAAAGCACCCACAACAGGCCCAATGCGATACTGATACTGCCAAAGTCCCCTCTCAGCCCTTCCTTTAAGGTATGCACACGCACCAGCACGCCATCGAAATTGTCCAGTCGTTCCCAACTGATGTAGCGACTTCCTACATGCTTACCGCCTACGGTGTCTTTCGCAATGTCTTCGACGAGCATGGCTTGTTCACGCTCATCAAACACATTGACCTTGCGCTTCTCGGAGGTTGAGGTGGTCAGCAAACGGAGTTGGCTGTCGTAGAGTTGGTACTCACCTTCCACGTCTTTTACGATGGCGTCTTCCAGAAAACGCTTTATGGATAAAACAGGGATGTCCATGGCCAGCACGCCATACCAGTAGTTTTCATGATCCAACGGCACACTGACCGTGACCATTTGCTGCCCTTCACGGGCCGGGTTCGCCGGGGACGTAAACCAGCGGACGCCGCGCTGCGGATTCAGTCGTTGAGTCTGTTCCTTAAACCACGGCTGGGTCACATAGTCATAATAGCGGGTAAGAATATCCGCGCCGTGCGTGGTGGGTTGTGTTGCGACATAGAATCCAGAGCGCGAGACATACATCGCCTGATGTGCCATTGGGGCAGTTGAATGGGCCAGACGCATCAGATAACCGGCCTCCAGTGCGGCCGTCAGCTCATTCGCCAGATTCGCGTTATCACGGGTGAGCAGAATGCCCTGCTCGACAAGCGCATCAGAAACACCATTAAGCGACAGGGTGCGACGACGGTCGAGCTCTAACTGCCAGAAACGCTGCTTTCGCAGTTGCTCAAATTGGGTGACGGCGCCATGTAATATCGCAAAATCGAGCGGCGTAAGCAGCGCGTCATGCATACCGTTTCGCAAAAAAATCAGTTTATCGACATTGAATTGCAGTTGTCGGTCGAGGACGTTCGCGACGCTATCCAGGTGATTTTGCTGGCTGGAAATATAGGCGTCTTCAAGTACAACGACTTCACGCCAGGTGAGCAAGGTAGAGAAGATCATCACCGCCACAAAACAGAGATTTACGACGTGTCCTGGCCTGAAACGTCGAAGGGACCTTTTCAGCCAGCTCCTGCTTTCCATCGTTGTCTCGTGCGGCACTCTGACGACTCCCTGGTAGTTGAATGTCCTTATCCTGACATAACCCGGCCGCCATGTGTTGCATTACAACCGTATTTTTGTTTACTAAAAATAAAACGCCCGGCATTCACCGGGCGTTTCTTCATCAGGCTTCTTCCCGAATTCGCCTTCCGTCACCGGGAACGAGTTCATTCTCATGGAATGCTTCCCGTTTTACGCCAAAACCGTCATACCAACGGCACTCGACCATTCCACTGGAATAACCGGTGACAATCATACGAGGTCCGCCATCTTTCATGGTCACTTCCTCGCTGACAACAAACACCATACCTGCCTCCTCTTCAGGTGAAACTGTTTCACCTTAGACGACGATGGCCTTTTTTGCGTACTTTGCCAGGGTGCAATTAGTGCGATACGCCCCGAACGCGCGCAATCGCTTTTACCAGGGCAACAACAATGGCACCCACGATAAAGCCCAGCACGAGGTTAAGCAGCGTCGGCAGGATGAGTGCAATAAACGCGGTTTGCTGCTGGGCAAAATGTTCGATGGCATGGTGCAACGGCGCGATACCGTGTACCACAATTCCGCCCCCGACCAAAAACATCGCTAGCGTCCCTACAATGGACAATGCTTTCATCAGCCAGGGGGCAACGACTAACAAGCCTTTCCCCACGAACTGCGCCACCACACTGGTTTTTTCCACCAGCCAGAACCCCATATCGTCCAGTTTTACGATGATCCCCACCAGTCCGTAAACGCCGACGGTGACGACCAGAGCAACCCCCGACAACACCAGTACCTGATTCAGCAATGGCGACTGCGCAACAATCCCCAGGGTAATGGCCACAATTTCGGCGGAGAGAATAAAATCAGTCCGAATTGCCCCTTTAATTTTGTCTTTTTCGAAGGTGAGAGGATCCTGCGCGGCGATGGCCTCCAGACGTTGCTGACGGTCTGCCGGACTTTCTTTGTGTTTTCGCGCCTCTAAAGTGTGGAGCACTTTTTCCACGCCTTCGAAGCAGAGAAATGCCCCGCCAATCATCAGTAACGGGGTGATAGCCCAGGGAATAAAAGCGCTGATGAGCAGCGCCAGAGGCACCAGGATCACTTTGTTTACCAGCGAGCCTTTGGCCACACTCCAGACCACAGGAAGCTCACGGTTAGCCCGCACCCCAGAGACCTGCTGCGCGTTAAGCGATAAATCATCGCCCAACACACCGGCCGTTTTTTTCGCAGCCAGTTTTCCCATCATAGAGACATCGTCCAACAAGGTGGCGATGTCGTCGAGCAACGTTAATAAGCTACTTCCTGCCAAAATAATTCCCTCTGTGTTTTTCTTTTTGACACTGCAAGTATGAAGTAAAACCGGTAAAGCTGAAATAGACCACAATGGCAACATTTTTCTAACAATACAGAGTAATTATAAATCTCGCCAGACACATAGTTTTGCAGTTTACTATGTTGCTCCTTTTTATTTCCACCGTGAGGATTTATGCGCTTCAGGCAGTTGTTACCACTTTTTAGCGCGCTTTTCGCGCTGTACATTATTTGGGGTTCCACGTACTTCGTGATTCGTATTGGGGTGGAAAGTTGGCCGCCGCTGATGATGGCTGGCGTGCGTTTTCTATCTGCGGGTATCCTCCTGACTGCATTTTTACTCCTTCGCGGGCACAAGCTCCCTCCCCTGCGCCCACTTCTTAACGCGGCGCTGATTGGCATCCTGCTGCTGGCGGTCGGGAATGGGCTGGTCACTGTCGCGGAACATCAGAACGTGCCTTCCGGTATCGCCGCCGTCGTGGTCGCTACCGTTCCGCTCTTTACCCTCTGCTTTAGCTGTTTTTTTGGTATTCAAACGCGAAAATTAGAGTGGGCAGGAATAGCTATAGGCCTTGCGGGGATCATCATGCTTAACAGCGGTGGGAACTTAAGCGGAAATCCCTGGGGTGCAGTATTGATTCTGATTGGTTCAATGAGTTGGGCATTTGGTTCGGTATACGGTTCACGTATTGCGTTACCTGTCGGGATGATGGCGGGCGCCATTGAGATGCTTGCCGCAGGGGTTGTGCTTATGTGCGCCTCTTTTATCTCGGGCGAGAAACTCACCGCCACACCGACGCTTTCCGGCTTTTTAGCCGTGGGCTATCTTGCGCTCTTTGGATCCATCATCGCGATCAACGCATACATGTATCTGATACGCAATGTCAGTCCGGCTCTTGCAACCAGTTATGCTTATGTTAACCCGGTTGTCGCGGTATTGCTGGGAACAGGGCTTGGCGGTGAAAGCCTCGCGTTTATCGAATGGCTGGCGCTGGGAGTGATTGTTTTTGCGGTGGTACTGGTCACGCTAGGGAAATATCTGTTTCCGGCAAAACCGGTTATCGTCGCGGCTGAATCCGGGAAGTCATTACAGTAAGTGAATACCCTGAGAGTCGATCTGCGCAGCGGCCCCACCCCCGCAGATCCACTCCTCAATCCGCTCAGATAACGCCGCGTCATCGAGTTTCTCCCGCCCGCGCAAGGCGCATTCCCACAGGACCAATACACGCCACCCCAGCGCCTGGAGTTGCAGAAGATCCCGGCTGTCCCGTTCGACGTTTTTGCCAATTTTCTCCAGCCAGAATTCGGTGCGGGTGGCAGGCATTTTGAACAGGTAGCAATCGTGGTGATGCCAGAAACACCCGTGGGTGAAAATGACGCAGCGGTACTCGTCGACGACAAAATCCGGACGTCCGGGAAGGGTGGCATCCTGCACGCGAAATGCAATTCCCTGTTCAGTCAGCAGGCTGGCGAGGCGCCGTTCGATCGCCGTATCGCGGGTCGCTATCGCCCGCATATTTTTACTGCGCGTCGCCTTATCGTGTACGTCCGCCATGCTGACTCTCTTGCTGGCGCAGCGCAACGGCCTGTTTAATTTTCGGTTCCAGCAATTTGGCCACGGCGGCAAATGCGGGAACCACAACAGAGTTGCCAAACTGACGATACGCCTGGGTGTCTGACACCGGGATACGGAACTGATAACCCTGCGGCGTCTCAAAACCCATTAACCGGGCGCACTCTCTGGGCGTTAATCTGCGTGGACGATACTGTTGGTTCTGCGGATCGTCAAAATCACGCTCGCCCAGGGCCATATCCCAGCCGCGATCGATCAAGATTTCTGCGCCATCTTTGTAATAACGCGCAGACAGCGTTCTCGTCACGCTATCAGGGTTTGAGGGATAGACCATCCCGTAACCAAATCCATTTCCCCGCGCCTGGTGTTTTTTCGCATAGCGGTACAGATACTTCCACAGGACCGGCGTCAGAACGTATTTTGCTTCAACGGCGGGTTCCAGCAGTTCAGCAAGCGTGACACGACGCTGCGGATAGCGCGTCACAATATCCCGCAATGTAAAATCGGCTTTCAGGTTCAGATCTCGCCGAAACCCTACCAGGACGATACGTTCGCGATGCTGGGGCAAGAAATGCCGCCCATCGATGATCTTCGGATCATCAGGACCATTATCGGCGGCATCCGCCACGTCGTAGCCCAGTTCATCAAGCGTCTGCATAATAATACGGAACGTTTTGCCCTGATCGTGACTCTTCAGGTTCTTCACGTTCTCAAGCACGAAAATCGCGGGACGACAGGCATCAATGATCCGCACCACATCAAAGAACAGCGTGCCCTGCGTATCACAGGCAAAACCATGCGCACGGCCCATCGCATTTTTCTTTGATACCCCGGCGAGTGAAAACGGCTGACAAGGAAACCCCGCCAACAGAACATCGTGCTGCGGTATATGCTGGCGAATATGTTCGGCGGCCTGCTGGTCCGTCACGCCATCATGATGACTCAGGGTAATATCACGAATATCTTCATTGAAGTGATGCGTCTGGGGATCGCAGTAACAGTTTGCTTTATACGTTCGCACTGCGTGTTTATTCCATTCGCTGGTAAACACGCATTGCCCGCCTATCGCTTCAAATCCACGGCGTATTCCGCCTATTCCGGCGAAAAGATCGATAAAGCGAAAAGCATAATGGGGATGATGCGCCGGCGGCGTCGGTAGCAACGTTTTAAGATGGGCAAATTCGTTATCACTCAACCGATGCCATGCGGCATTCGCCACGACGCGTTTTAAAATGGCCGGGCTCCAGTGATTCTCCCCAACGCTATTAAGGTGCGCCACCAGCGTTTTCACATCGTAGATTTCCAGCAATTTATCCAGCATCGCCTGAACCGCGATGCCGGTATTGTCTGTCATCAGATCCTGAACGCCTGTAACTGAAAGATTATCCTGCATACATTTGACCGGCCAAAATTGATATTCGACAGGTTAACATAAAATGAAGGTATTTACGTTTCGGGTGTGAACGCTATCAGTCAGCGCTAAAAGACTGAATAACGGTGTGATCCAGCGATTCATACTCACCGTTCAGCTCTGCGCTCAGTTTCGCCATATACGCCACCAGGAAATCGGCGTTGTGCTTCGCCAGCGCTTTTCCTTTGGCTGTTTGCATGGTTTTCGGCAGCACCAGTAATTTGCTCTGGAAATGGTCGAGCGCAAACTGTTTATCGTTGAGGGAACGGTTCTGGGCAAAAGGATCCTCGGCATCAAACAATGCCACGCCCAGCGCCCCCGATACCGCAAATACGCGGGCCAGGCCAATGGCACCGAGGGCTTCCAACCGGTCGGCATCCTGCACGATTTTCGCCTCGAGCGTGGTTGGTACAATTTTTGCGCTAAAACTGTGGGCCTCGATCGCATGAACGACCGCGGGTATCCGTGATGGGGGGAATGACGGGAAATCATTCATTAATATACGGCTGGCCTCTTTCGCCGCTAACACGGACGAACGGTGGCGTTCAGGATGGTTTTTAGGGAGGCTGATAATGTCATGAAAGTAACATGCCGTCAGCACCACTAATCCGTCTACCGTTTCATGAGCAGACAGTTTTTGCGCTGTCGCCCAGACACGACGAAAATGAAAAATATCATGGGCAGCGTCCTGCTCCCGATGATGATCGCTAAGCCAACTCTCAAACTCTCGTTGCCACTGTTGCAGACTCATGTCGCCTCTCCTCGTGTAAAGGCTTCACGTTAGCAACTTTCTCTGCCACCTTCACGCCGAATATCACGAGGTCTTGTGTACCATGCAATTCCCCCCAGGATGACGCCCACCAGGCTCAACACAACAAATCCCAGCAAAGCTCCCAGCCACTTGCCTGCCGTTGACCCCAGATCACTCTCCATGCCAGGAACAGGCACTGACTGAAGGTTGCTCATCACCCAGATATACCGCGCCATGGCCCAGACAAAATAGCTGCAAAAAGCATAAAAAACCCACAACGCCAGTTTTCCGCCCAGACTGCGGTTTGCTTTTTCTTCCATATTGGTCAATTTATACTCCGCTTTCGTGATGTAACTAAAACGACGAAATTTACACAACTTTGTGATTATAATCACATTCAACTGTGAAGTAAGGCGCTATACGAGCTTTGGTTATTTATTTTACATATACATTGATCTCAGGCAATTTTAGTTAAGGCTTCGAAAGCCTTGTCAGTCCAGACAAGAAACAAAAAGTGTCAACAGCAGAGATTTAAATTATTAATCTCATGAATGAAATTAACAACAGCGCATCATTTTAATTTTATGCCAGAATAGCCCGTTATTATCCATTTACTATTCACTTTAGCAATACTTCATTGCCGGCATCTCTGCCGTTTTTTCCTGAACCAAATACCACAGACAAACATTATTAATACACTCAATATTATTAATTCAGATAATTTTAGTGAGACAAATCATAACCAAATGAAAGTTAAACATAATTACAGACAATAAAAACAAACTGAGCCATATTTAATTATTTATAATAAAGTCTTCAGAAACAATTTGAATTATTTTAAATAGATTTGTTACATGTTATTTTTAAAAAACAATGAACTTCATAGAATAGTATCTCAATGTACTCCCCCGGATAGAGTACATATTCATACGAATTATTATCATAAGGATATATATAATGAAAAGAAAAGTTCTGGCATTGCTTGTCCCGGCATTATTAGCGGCAGGCGCAGCAAATGCGGCTGAAGTATATAATAAAGACGGCAATAAACTCGATCTATACGGAAAGGTTGATGGTCTGCACTACTTCTCTGACGATACCGGCAGTGACGGTGACATGACTTATGTCCGTTTCGGTTTCAAAGGTGAAACGCAGATCGCAGATCAGTTCACTGGTTACGGTCAGTGGGAATATAACATTCAGGCAAATGGTACTGAAGGTGACAAAGGCGACTCCTGGACTCGTCTGGGCTTTGCGGGTTTAGGTTTTGGCCAGAATGGCACCTTTGATTATGGTCGTAATTATGGCGTAGTTTACGACGTAGAGGCATGGACTGATATGCTGCCAGAGTATGGTGGCGATACCTACACTCAGACTGATGTGTTCATGTTAGGTCGTGCTAACGGCGTTGCTACTTATCGTAATAATGGGTTCTTCGGCCAGGTAGACGGTTTGAACTTTGCATTACAGTATCAGGGTAATAATGAAGGCAGCAGTGCTGGCCAGGAAGGTTCTGGTAACAGCCAGGGCCGTAAATTAGCCAAAGAAAACGGTGATGGTTTCGGTATGTCTACCTCCTATGACTTTGACTTTGGTTTAAGTCTGGGTGCTGCATATTCTGCCTCAGACCGTACTGATGATCAGGTGACTCGTGGTTACGGGGATCGTTCTCATGCTAACAGCTATGCCGGTGGCGAAACGGCAGAAGCCTGGACCGTTGGCGCTAAATATGATGCTAATAACATTTATCTGGCAACAATGTATGCAGAAACTCGCAACATGACGTACTACGGCAGTGGTGATGGTAGTGAAGGTGGCATCGCCAATAAAACAAAGAACTTTGAAGCCGTTGCACAGTACCAGTTCGACTTTGGTCTGCGTCCTTCTCTGGCCTACCTGCAATCTAAAGGCTCAGATTTAGGTGGTTGGGATCACGATAGTAAAGGCAACCCTCGTTACACCGACAAAGATTTGGTCAAATACGTTGAAGTTGGTGCGACCTACTACTTCAACAAAAACATGTCCACCTATGTTGATTATAAAATCAACCTGTTGGATGAAGATGACGAGTTTTATGCTGACAACGGCATCGCAACAGATGACATCGTTGCTGTTGGTCTGGTTTACCAGTTCTAACTTCCCGTCTTCCCAGGCCCGCGTTGCGCGGGCTTTTTTATCCCCCCGCCTTTCACCTATCACCGTGATAAATAATCACCACCGATATCGTCCAGTGAATAAAGTCATTATCCAGACTACGCTCTGTCTTAAGCACAAACTGTTAGTTCATGTCAGCATTGATGAAAAATAACCCGCCGTAGCGGGTTGAATTAACTGTGTTTTATTAAGCGGCAATCTCTTTATGCTGACAAAGCTCAGGTAAATTAGCTCGCACTAATGCCTCTGCAAATGGCGGCGGAACAGCGTTACCACATCGCGCTACCTGCTTGTCCTTCGCGTATTTCTGACCCCGATAATCCTGATCGATGATGTACCACTCCAGGAAGCCTTGAGCGCGGTAGAGTTCATGCGGCTGCAACATGCGCATGCCAATATCTACAATGCGCTTCATAACGCTATCTACTTCCACAAATTCGAAAGCATCTTCACCACAATATTCACGAAGAAAATCACGTACTGACTCGGCGTGTGGGGAGTAGAGAAGAATTATCCCATTTAATCTTGACATTTTTCTGTGTCATTTCACCTATAATTTATGAGGTGATTATGTTTAATCACTCATAAGCTAGGAGGATGTAATGATGAAAAATTTACTTCACTTTTCAATAGCTGTGATCCTGATAGCTCTTCCGATAACGACTTTTGCTGTTGATTCTCTTACCAATGGGAACTCTGCCAGTCACATGAGCGGCACCCTCACTGCAAAGGGAAACAGTGTTGAAGATGTTGAAAGCACCCTTAAATCGGAAGCAATTAACAGCGGTGCATCAGCATATACGATTACTACTGAGAGTAATGATGCTGGGCAGGTCTACGGTGAAGCAACCCTCTATAAATAAATGTTGATCAACAGGAAGAATGTATCATCCGAAAAATTAACGGCTCCCTCAATAGAGCCGCTATACCCAGATAAAACTAAGCCCCGTATTAGTGGAGCTGATTGAGTTACACCTTAAACCGGTGCGTGGTGGTGCGCGCACCTGGCGCCATTTCTTGCTTGATGGCTTCACGCTTGCGTTCGAACTCATCCGGCACCGTCACAGCCTGTAATGGTGGTGCTGCGTAGAGTGCCTGCATTTCATGCCCCTTTGCTATATCCCATTGAAGGCCTGCATCAACATAACCCCAGCCACCAACGTAATTTTCAGAGCGGTATCGAGCACGCCAGGCTATCCGATGTTCTTTCTCTCAAATGGTCGCAAATAAGCGAGGAAGGCATTTTTATCCAGCAAGGGAAGACAGGGACAAAACAAATTAAAGTCTGGACTGAGAGGCTTCATAACGCCATAGAACTTGCAAAGACTCTGGGCGGACGGGAAATCGTTATCAGTAGCAGTAAGAAAACTAAGTATTTGAAAAGTGGGTTTAACGATCTGTGGTAAACGGCAAGAGAAGCGGCAGGAAAAAAACTTGATAGAAAACTGCCATGTACTTTTCACGATCTTAAAGCCAAGGGAATCTCTGACTACGAAGGTTCGAGTAAAGACAAGCAATTATTCTCAGGTCACAAAACTGAAAGCCAGGTTGTGGTTTATGACAGAAAAGTGAAAATTTCTCCCACATTGGATCTTCCAGTATTAGGCAAATCAGAAGATGATGATGGCGAGTTTTATACCAAGTGAATATACCAACACTATACCAAGTGTGACATGAGTCGTTGAATGGGATTGAACTAAGTGCTTGAATAGTGGCGGAGAGAGGGGGATTTGAACCCCCGGTAGAGTTGCCCCTACTCTAGTTTTCGAGACTAGTCCGTTCAGCCGCTCCGGCATCTCTCCGTTCTGGTGGTTGCAATGATGCCAGGTAATTTGGCATTTTAACAGACCCTGCCCGTTCAATTTTGTTCAAGTGACGAGTTTGCGAGCAAAACGATGATTAAGTGGCCCTGGAAAGTACAAGAAACAGCGCAGAATGAAGTCCTGCCGTGGGAAAACGCCCTTGCCATTCCTCTGCTGGTGACGCTCTCTGCACAAGAACAAGCCAGATTGATTGCGCTGGCAGAGCGTTTTTTACAGCAAAAAAGGCTGGTCGCGCTTCAGGGTTTTGAGCTGGACTCGCTAAAAAGTGCCCGCATCGCGCTCCTTTTTTGTCTACCGGTTCTCGAGTTAGGCATCGAATGGCTGGACGGTTTTCATGAAGTGCTAATCTACCCTGCCCCGTTTGTGGTGGATGATGAATGGGAAGACGACATTGGGTTAGTACATAACCAACGTGTCGTTCAGTCCGGACAAAGCTGGCAGCAAGGGCCTATTATTCTCAACTGGCTCGACATCCATGACTCCTTCGATGCCTCCGGATTTAATCTGATCATTCACGAAGTGGCGCATAAACTGGATATGCGTAATGGCGATCGCGCAAGCGGCATTCCTTTAATCCCGT
The DNA here is from genome assembly GCF_059418505.1 of Citrobacter sp. GW821-FHT07H02. Lineage (NCBI taxonomy): Bacteria > Pseudomonadati > Pseudomonadota > Gammaproteobacteria > Enterobacterales > Enterobacteriaceae > Citrobacter > Citrobacter sp. GW821-FHT07H02. The sequence continues at coordinate 104,597 of NZ_JBWKPZ010000018.1, forward strand.
TGCGGGATGTTGCCAGCTGGGAGCATGACCTGCACGCTGCCATGAACAATATTCAGGACGAGATTGATTTAGTGGGAGAAACGGCATCCAGTATTGATGCCTATGCCGCTGTCGACCCTGCTGAATGTTTTGCCGTCTTGTCAGAATACTTTTTCAGTGCGCCAGAACTGTTTGCACCACGATTCCCGGCACTGTGGCAACGCTTTTGCCAGTTCTACCGCCAGGATCCGTTACAGCGTTTACGCGATAGCGACAATGACGACGAGCAGCGGGCTTCATATGTACATTAATTCTCTGATTTGAGGATTAATTAACCAATTGAAATAGCGTGCGAATTTTACTGTTGACACCGTGTGGTGTGGTCAGTATTATTCGCCTCGTTCAAACGATTCCTCTGTAGTTCAGTCGGTAGAACGGCGGACTGTTAATCCGTATGTCACTGGTTCGAGTCCAGTCAGAGGAGCCAAATTCTAGTTTTGAGACATTCCTATGAGTCTTGAGATTAAAAAAAGAACTTATTTTTACCCGGTTGACTCGAGAGAGGCTACCGGTTTTTTGATCCCCAATTTTGAGTATTTAATCTGGGCCACAAGGTTCAGTGAGCAAATGAAGCCCCCGCTATAGCGTTGACAGATGCCGCTATCCGCAAGATGTAATCCTCAGACAAACTCAGAATACGCCACAAAAACCACAAGACTATTGCCGCTACGTACTATCAGCAGCATCCCAGCCTGCACCTTCAAATAACTTACGCGAAGCCGTATTTGAGACCGGACTGGGCGAGACCGTGAAAGATTCGCAGGGGAGTATTGTGCTAATGGCCGATAATAACAAGGTGCGGAAATTACTGAAGGGGCTTTATCAAGCAGAAAGGTGGGTTAAAGGAATGCGGCGGGAGGTGGCTGAGGTGATGAAAGGCAATTAATTAAAAACACTTTACCTTAATCCGTCTGGTTTTATTTCAGGATGTTTTTCATATAACGTATTCATTATTTTAATAAGCATCACACCCATTATCAACCCAACAACTCCCCGATATGCCTCAAATTCACTTTCGTCACAATGAGATTCAACGACAGCAACAGATTCATCAAGCTCCTTACCGAATCTCAACATTAATTCACTAATTAATATGGCTGTATTTTTATCGCTTACCATACACTCTCCCGTAATAAATAACATCATTGATTTTCTTTACATTCATCAACATAATTCAAGAAATCGAATTCGTTGTTTTTGTAGGTAACTAAGTAAATAAACATTTACTAATTCAGTTATTTTCAATCATTTTTCACCTTAACCACTCACCAGGTTCATCTATATCAACACCACAAGCAATAAGGTCAAGAGAATCAATATCTGTACTAGGATTCAGTGGATACGTGTACGGACTCCATCCCTCCTCAGTACAATAGGATCCTGCGTGATATATCTCCCCTGCACCGGTGAAGTGGTTTACTGAATTTGGCCACCTGAACAGAGGTGATATGCTCACCTCAGAACAACACAGGTGCACCAATGAA